>NZ_JBFPNH010000019.1:0-144855 GCF_040815545.1 Streptomyces sp. LMG1-1-1.1
CCCGTACGAGGCGCGGGCCCCGCAGGGCGGGCGTGAGGGCGTCGCGGGAGCCCACGGGGCGGCCGGCGCGGTGGCGTCGCGGGCTTACAGAGGGCAGCGGGCACGGTGGCGTCCCCCGGGGGCCCGCACGGGGCAGCGGGCGCAGTGGCGGCGCGAGGGGCCCGCACGGGGCGGAGGCGCGGGCGCGGACCCTCAAGGGCAGGCCCTCTCGGCAGGCGGCGGCGGTGTGGGAGGTGCGGGCTCGGGCCCGCACGGCAGGCGGCGGGGCGCGGCGCGGGCGCCGAGGGGCAGCGCCTATCGGCGGGGCGCAGACCGTAGCGGGGGGCCGGGTGGGGCGCGGGTGGGGCCCGCGCCGTTACCAGTGGCCTTGGGTCCAGGTGGGGTGGGTGGAGAGCATGGCGGCGGTGTCGTCGCGGTTGTGGTGGGTGCCGTCGTCGGTGAGCCAGCGGTGGTGGAGGGCGGCGAGGGCGGGGCGGTCGAGGTGGACGCCGAGGCCTGGGGTGTCGGGGACGGGAAGGTGGCCGGCGCGGAAGGTGGGGCGGGGGGTGATGACGTCTTCGGTCTGCCAGGGGTAGTGGGTGTCGCAGGCGTGGTGGAGGTCGGGGAGGGTGGCGGCGACGTGGGTCATGGCGGCGAGGCTGATGCCGAGGTGGGTGTTGGAGTGCATGGAGAGGCCGATGCCGTGGGTGCGGCAGAGGGCGGCCAGTTCGCGGGTGCGGTGGAGGCCGCCCCAGTAGTGATGGTCGGCGAGGACGATCCGTACCGCGCCCTTCGCGAAGGCCTCGGGGATCTCTTCGAACGTGGTGACGCACATGTTGGTGGCGAGCGGTACGTCGGTGCCGGCCGCGACCCGGGCCATCGCGTCGGTGCCGCTCGACGGGTCTTCCAGGTATTCGAGGACGTCCCCCAGCTCGCGCGCCACGGCGAGTGAGGTCTCGACGGACCAGGCGCCGTTGGGGTCGAGGCGGAGGGGGCGGCCGGGGAAGGCCTCGGCGAGGGCGCGGATCGCGGCGATCTCGCGTTCGGGCTCGAAGACCCCGCCCTTGAGCTTGAAGGAGCGGAATCCGTGGAGGCGGTCGAAGCGGCGCGCCTGGGCGACGACGCCCGCCGGGTCGAGGGCCGCGCCCCAGTCGTCCCTGGGGCCTGCGCCCGGGTGGGCGGCCCAGCGGTGGAAGAGGTAGGCGCTGTATTCGACGGTGTCGCGCACCTTGCCGCCGAGCAGGGCGTGGACGGGCAGGCCAAGGGTCTTGCCGAGGGCGTCGAGGCAGGCGGTCTCGAAGGCGGAGACGACGGAGAGGCGGAGTTTGGCGGCCGTCCTGACGCCGCGGAGACCGCCGGCGTCGACTCCCGCGTCCGTGGCGGGCGGCGGCGTCTCACTCACCCGCGACGGGCCGCTCACTTCCTCCGTCATCGCAGTCTCCGTCGTCGCAGTCTCCGTCGTCGCCACCGCCGCCGTCACCGATGTCGTATCCGTCGTCGCCGTCCCCGCCTCCGTCGCCGTCGCCGTCGCACGAACGTCCTCCGCCAGCGCGAAGAGTCCGTTCACGTCCGTGACCGAGCGTCCGGGGAGGGCTTCGGCCAGTGGGCGGGCGAGGTCCAGGTAGACGTGGTCGCCGTAGGTTTCGCCGAGGCCGGTGACGCCTCCGCGGGTGACGACTTCGACGACGAGGCGGGGGGTGTAGGGCTGGTGGACGCCCTGGAGGTTGAGGAGGGGCGGGTCGGAGATGAGGATCGGGGTGAGTCGGACTTCGTCGACGATCAGCTTCGAATCCATATGTGAACTGTATTCAGGGATGGAATCGAGGGCCAGGGTGCGGGGCGCTGTTTGCCGTCGAACTCTGGACGACATACCGACTGGTCGGTCATGATGAGCGCGACCGAAGCCGACCCGGAGGTACACGCTCATGAGCTCCGCCCCGCTGCCAGGACTCGACCCCGAGCAGCTGCGCCGCTTCCTCGACCGGGAGCGGCCCGGTCTGGTGGCCGGCCCTCTCGAAGCGCGGTTGATCGAGGGCGGCCGGTCGAATCTGACGTACGCGGTGACCGACGGCGCCGGGCGCTGGGTGGTGCGCAGGCCGCCGCTCGGGCACGTGCTGGCGACGGCGCACGACATGCGGCGCGAGCACCGGGTGATCAGTGCGCTGGCCGGGACCGGTGTGCCCGTCCCCCGGGCGGTGGTGTTCTGCGAGGACGAGGCGGTGCTCGGGGCGCCGTTCTATGTGATGGAGTTCGCCGACGGGACGCCGTACCGCTCGGCCCGCGAGCTCGCCCCGCTCGGTCCCGAGCGCACGCGGGCCGCCGTGCTCGGTCTGGTCGACACGCTCGTCGACCTGCATGCGGTGGACCCGGCGGCGGTCGGACTCGGCGACTTCGGCAGGCCGGAGGGTTTCCTCGACCGGCAGCTGCGCCGCTGGGGGAAGCAGCTGGACGCGTCGCGCGGACGGGAGCTGGCGGGCATCGACGAGCTGCACGCCGCGCTCGGCCGGTCGCTGCCGGTGTCGCCGGCGCCGACCGTGATCCACGGCGACTACCGGCTCGACAACGTCCTCATCGGCGAGGACGACCGCATCCGGGCGGTCCTGGACTGGGAGATGTCCACGCTCGGCGACCCGCTGACCGACCTCGGTCTCCTCGTCATGTACAGCACGCCGCTCCACCTGCCGAACTCCCCCATCTCCACGACCGCGACGGCGCCCGGGCACCCGAGCGCCGCCGAGCTCGTCGAGCGCTACGCGGCCCGCTCGGGCCGGGACACGTCCGCCCTCGCGTGGTACACGGCGTTCGCCTGGTTCAAGCTCGCCGTGATCCTGGAGGGCATCCACTACCGCTACTCCCTCGGGCAGACGGTCGGTGCCGGCTTCGACCGCATCGGCGAACTCGTCCCCGTGTTCATCGAGCACGGCCTCACGACCCTTCAGGAAGGCTGATCCGTCATGGACTTCGCGTACGACGCCCGCACCGAGGAACTGCGGACGAGGCTGCTCGCCTTCATGGACGAGCACGTGTACCCGGCCGAGGCCGTCGCCGAGGAGCAGCGGGCCCTGCTCGCCTCGCCGTGGGACACCCCGCGGGTCGTGGAGGAGCTGAAGGCCGAGGCGAAGCGGCAGGGTCTGTGGAACCTGTTCCTACCGGACGCGGAGTACGGCGCCGGGCTGACGAACCTCCAGTACGCGCCGCTCGCCGAGATCACCGGCCGCAGCCCGCACCTGGCCCCGACCGCCCTGAACTGCGCGGCGCCCGACACCGGGAACATGGAGCTGCTCGCCCAGTTCGGCGACGAGGCGCAGAAGAAGCAGTGGCTGGAGCCGCTGCTCGCGGGCGAGATCCGCTCGGCCTTCGCGATGACCGAGCCGGAGGTCGCGTCGTCGGACGCCACGAACATCGAGACCCGGATCCGGCGGGACGGCGACGAGTACGTCGTCGACGGGCGCAAGTGGTACATCTCCGGGGCCATGAACCCCGACTGCCGGATCTTCATCGTCATGGGCAAGACGGACCCCGACGGCGCCGACCTCCGCCGACAGCAGTCGATGATCCTCGTGCCCCGCGACACCCCCGGCGTCGAGGTGCGGCGCGCCATGCAGGTGTACGGGTACGAGGACCACTCCCACGGCGGCCACGCCGAGGTGGTGTTCGACGGCGTCCGCGTCCCGGCCTCGCACCTCATCGGCGCGGAGGGCGACGGCTTCGCCATCGCCCAGGCCCGGCTCGGCCCCGGCCGCATCCACCACTGCATGCGCCTGATCGGGATGGCTGAGCGGGCCGTCGAGCTGATGTGCCGCCGTGCCGTCTCCCGTACCGCCTTCGGGAAGTCGCTGGCCCAGCAGGGCGTCGTCCAGAACTGGATCGCGGACGCGCGGGTGACGATCGAGCAGCTGCGGCTCCTCGTCCTCAAGACGGCCTGGCTGATGGACACCGTCGGCAACCGGGGCGCGCACACCGAGATCCAGGCGATCAAGATCGCGACCCCGCGCGCGGTCGTCGACATCATCGACAAGGCCGTGCAGGCGCACGGGGCCGGCGGCGTGTCCCAGGACTTCCCGCTGGCCGAGCTGTGGACGGCGGCGCGGACCCTGAAGCTCGCGGACGGTCCCGACGAGGTCCACCAGCGGTCGCTGGCGCGCCGGGAGCTGAAGAAGTACCTGTAGCGCGGGGCCAGGCGTCAGCAAGCCGCAGGCAGAGGATGCCCGTCGCGGTGTGGACGCAGAGCCGTTCGTCGTCGAGCCAGTCCAGGTCGAGGATCTCGCCGCCGAGGTGGACGCGGTGCAGCACCTCGGTGGTGTCGGCGGCGAACAGCGTCAGGCCGCCGCCGGCGCCCTCGGTCAGGACCGTGGGGCGGCCGCGCCTCCTCCGGGTCCCGGGCCGCCTTCGCGTAGGCCCGCTGGAAGGCCGCGTCGCGGTCGTAGTCCGGGGCGCAGCAGGTGAAACGTTCCTGGTCTGCAGCCGGAAGGCGGTGACGCGGACCCGGTCGGGGCACGGGACGATGCCCCGCGCCGGCGGGTCCGCCCTGAGCGAGGCGGACGCGCCGGCGGGTCCGCCCTGAACGAGGCGGGGAAGCGGGTGTGGACGGCGAGCTCGCCGTCGCGTTCGACGTCACTCAGGACGGCGGGCCCTCCAGCCACCGGCCCAGGTCGTGGACGATCTCCACGGAGCTCCCTCGGAGGGCCAACCGGACCGTGTCGTCCGGCAGCGAGCGCACCGTCAGCTAGAACACGGCCGGTGGCGCCTCGTCGCTGCTGCTGCCGCCGCCGACGTACCGGTACCCGACGGCGACCGCGAGGACGCGTGCGCCGTCCGGCACGAGCCGCAGCGAGGAGACGTCGTCCAGGCCGAGGTGCAGGCGCTCCTTCACGCGGCCGTCCGGCGCGTACAGGGCCAGGTAGTGCTCGGACTTCGTGTGCTGCGCGAGGCTCCGACGAAGCGGGGAGCCCCGGCGCCCGGCACGGGGAAGCCCCAGGCCAGATCGCCCACCTCGGGGAAGGCGACGGGCGGCCCGCCCGCCCACACCCGCACCTCGACCCGGGTGGCGTCGCTTCGTCACCGCGAGCCGGTGGAGGACCGGGGCGCCCGGGTGGGCGTCGACGAGCGGCCCGCCGCCCCGCTCCTCCAAGCGGTCCAGCAGGGCGCCGCTCGCACCGTCCAGGAGACGCCGTGCCCGAGGCGTCCTGCACGACCACGACGGGCCGGCCGGAGCTGCGCCCCGTCCGGACAGTCGTCGTGGGCTCGTCGGCGGTGTCGCCGTCCGCGGGCGGCCCGTCCGGACAGTCGTCGTGGGCTCGTCGGCGATGTCGCCGTCCGCGGGCGGCGGGCCGAGCTGCCAGCCCTTGGCGGACCAGGCGTCGGCCCCGGGGGAGACCAGCCGCAGCCCGCCCTGGTCGTGCCCGGCGGCGGGGAGGTGCCGCACAGGCGCGTGGGTGCGGGTCCTGCCGAGGACTGTGCCGTCGGCGCTCCGCGCGGTCACGGCGTTCGCGGTCGCCGAGAGGCACATGATCGGGCCGGAGTCGTCCTCCGCTCCGGCGCCCGGGGCCGGAAGCAGAGCGGGGCCGTGGGGATGCCCGGACCACTCGACGACCCGGAGGCCGTCGGACCGGACGGTGGACCGAATCCCCACCCGGGACCCGTACAGGGTGAGATGGGTGGCCATGACGGCCTCGCCCCGGTGGAGCGCGAACGCCTCGACGAGGCGGCCGCGCAGGACCCGGCGCCGTGTCCGCTCGACGGTCCGGGAGCCGGCGCCGGCGGAGGCACCGGTGAGGTCCAGACCGCGAGACGGGCCCTGCGCAGCTTCTCGGTCACCGGTGCACGCGGGTCGCGGACACCCGGAGCCGCCCCTCGTGGTGCGCGACGGCCGGCCGGACACCGTCGACGGCACGCCACAGAAGCGCCCGTCGCCGGGCGGCCCGCAGGGTGAGCGGCGGGTCCTCTCCCGAGTCGGATGCCAGGGTGACGGTGCCGCTCCGGTCGAGCGCGATGACCAGGCACTCCCCGCCGACGTCGGTCACCGCGCAGTCCACGGTGTCGCGGGGCGCGGCCACGGCGCCGATCAGGTCGCGGCTCTCCACGTCCCACGCCCAGTCCGGTCGGCGGTCCCGAGGGCGGCCCACAGGCGGGTGGGGCAGCCGTGGACGGCGGTGATCGGACCGAGGTCGGTGGGGAGTTCGGCGAGGAGTTCGCCGCCCTCGGTGTCCCAGACCCGTACGGGCCCGTCGCGCTCCGCGGTCACCACCGCGTGCCGGCCGCCGACGGGCGCTTCTGTGGCGTGCCTTCGACGGCGCCCGCGAAGGTGCCGAGCGTCGTGTACGGCACCGGGGCGACCTCCGCCCCCTCGGTGTCCCACGGCAGCCGCGGGTACCGGCGCCGTACGGCCTCGGCCAGTTCCCTGGCACCGGGCTGGAAGGCGGAGAGCCGCAGTGGGGCGGCGCGGGTGCCCTGGTCGGTGGGGGCGTGCAGCAGGGCGGCGCAGTGCCCCACCGCCCGCGCGGCGGCGCGCCCCCGCTCCGTCCCGGCCCGGTTCAGGACCCGCTGGAGCGCGGACATCGCGGTGGTGAGCTGGTACTCGGCGTCGAGGGCCAGCACGTCGAGCAGCTCCGTCCCCTCGGCGTGCTCGGCGAGGTGGCGGCGTACGTACGGGGGTGCCGCCGCGCAGTCCGGTCCGTGCCTCCTGCGCCTGGACCCGCTCCAGCCTCCGCTGCCGCCTCCGCCGCCGCTCCCGCTCCGTGCCAGCCGGGGTTCGGTGGTGTCGACGGGGCGGGCGGGCGACGACGACGGTCGCTGCCGGCGCCGTCCGTCCGATAAGGCCCAGTCGAGGACGCGGGCCCCGGGTGGCGCCGAGGCAGGCCTCGGCGATCCGCTCGTAGACGCGGTAGCCGAGTCCGCCGAAGAGCTGAACGGCGGCACGTAACTCCTCCGGCATCAGGGGGAGTTCGGGGGCGTGGCGCTAGCTGCCCGTGCCCACGACGACGAGTCTGCGGTCGATGCCCGCCCGCTCGCGCGTCCCGTCGGCCGGGAAATAACCCGCCCGTCCACGGGCCGGTCATACCCCGCGGGGCCGTCAGGGGCGGAGGGCTCGGAGCAGGAGGTCGGCGAGGTGGCCGGCGACCTGCTCGGGGGTGAGCGGTCCGTCGGGGCGGTACCAGGTGGAGAGGTGGTGCACGGAGCCGAAGTGGTAGTCGACGACCAGGTCGGCGGGGGTCGCCGAGGAGAACACCCCGGAGCGCTGGCCCTCCTCGACCAGGGCGCGGAAGCGCTCGTGGTAGCGGCGCCGCTCTGAGCGGACCTGCTTGTGCTTCTCCGGGCTGAGGTGGTGCATGGAGCGGAAGAAGATGGAGGCGTCGTCGAGGTTCTCGATGGTGGTGACGACGACGTCGGCGGCGGCTTCGCGGAGCCGGTCCTCGATGGGGGCGTCGGCGTCCGCGAAGGCGTCGAGCCGCTCCTGCTGGAGACGCAGGACCCGGGAGTAGACCTCCTGGAGGAGGTCCTCCTTGGAGCCGAAGTAGTGGTAGAGCGCGCCCTTGGTGACACCGGCGGCCTCGACGATCTCCTGGACGGAGGTGCGGTCGTAGCCCTGCTCCGCGAAGAGCCGGGTGGCGGCGGCGAGGAGCCTCTGGGGGACGGGCGTGCCGCTCCCGTCCGTCGTCCTGGCCATGCTCCGCCGCCTTCCTTCGTGATCGTCCGCGATCTTCCGTGATCGCCCGTGATCGTCCTGGGTCGGGAAACACCGTTCCCGTCCGTAGATCTTCCCATCCGCCGGGACGACTCCTAGCGGGTGCCCGTCTCCCATGCCTGCTGGACGTGGTTCATGGTGCCGAGCCAGCGCTCCGGATCGGTGGCGCGGTTGCGGTAGTAGCCGGCGACCTCGGGGTGGGGCAGGACGAGGAAGCGGTCCGCCGCGATGGCGTCGAGGAGGGCGTCGGCGACGTCCTCGGGCTCGATGGCGGTCGGTGCGAGGACCAGCTCGCCGGCCGTTCCGGCGGCCGTCAGCATGTCCGTGCGGACGCCCTGCGGGCAGATGGCGTGGACCTTGAGGCCGCGGTGCCGGTAGGTGAGGGAGAGCCATTCGGCGAAGGCGTACGCGCCGTGCTTGGAGACGCTGTACGGCGCCGCGCCGATCATGGTGAGCAGTCCGGCGGCGGAGACGGTGGAGACGAACCGGCCGCCGCCGCGCTCCAGCCACTCCGGGAGCAGGGCGCGGGCCGCACGCACGTGCGCCATCACGTTGACGTCCCAGGCCGCGGCCCAGACGTCCTCGTCGGCGAAGGCGTCGCCGGGCGAGGAGAGCCCGGCGTTGGCGCACCAGACGTCGACGGTGCCGCCGAGCGCCTCCCGCGCCTCGTCGACCACGGCGGAGGCGTCGCCGGGGACGGCGACGGCGCCGATCTCCTCGGCGACCGCCTTGGCACGGACGGCGTCGACGTCGTTGACCACGACCCGGGCCCCCTCCGCGGCGAAGCGGCGGGCCAGGGCGGCACCGATGCCACCGCCCGCCCCGGTGACGACGACCCCGGCGCCCCGGAGCTCGTCCGCACCCGCGCCCGCGCTCGTACCCGCACCCGTACCCGACTCCGTACCCGCGGCCATGGACCCACCTCTCGGCTGTGACGACGTGTTGTGACGACCCGCTGTGAAGCACCGCCGCGGTCGCATGAACCGCTGCGAGGACCCGGACAGACTAACCAGTCGGTATGGAGTGACGGAAGACCCGTTCCGCACGCCTCGTTCCCCGGCGCGGTCAGGAGCGCTAGCGTGCGTGCCCATGTCACCCCGAGGAGGTTCCATGGGTCTGTCGCGACGGAGTCTGCTGGCCGCCGGAGGGGCCCTGGGTGCGGTGGCGGCGTCGGCTTCCGCCGGTCCGGCCGCCGCCGCAGCGGGTCACGGCCGGGTGCGGACCGGCTTCGAGCGGCTGGCGGCGGACGGGTACGCCCTGCTGGCCGGCGAGCGGGTCGGGATCGTCACCAACCCGACCGGGATCACCCCGGACGCGCGGCACGTGGTCGACGTCATGGCCGCCGACGAGCGGGTGGACCTCGTCGCCGTCTTCGGCCCCGAGCACGGCTTCCGGGGCACCGCGCAGGCGGGAGGCTCCGAGGGTCGGTACGACGACCCGGCGACCGGGCTGCCCGTCTACGACACGTACCTGAAGAGCGGGCAGCCGCTGGCGGACGTCTTCACCGCCTCCGGGGTGGACACCGTCGTCTTCGACATCCAGGACGTCGGCGCGCGCTTCTACACGTACATCTGGACGCTGTACGACTGCATGGCGGCCGCCGCGCTCGCCGGGAAGCGGTTCGTGGTCCTCGACCGGCCCAACCCGGTGACGGGGAGGGCGGCGCTCGGCCCCGTCCTTGACCGGGCGTTCGCGACGTTCGTGGGGCGCGAGCCGATCGCGCAGGCGCACGGCATGACGGTCGCCGAGCTGGCCCGGCTCTTCAACGGCGAGTTCCTGGCCGCGCCCGTGGCCCTGGAGACCGTACGGATGACGGGGTGGCGGCGCACGGAGTTCTTCGACGCGACGGGGCTGCCCTGGGTGCCGCCGAGCCCGAACATGCCGACGCCGGACACCGCGCTCGTCTACTCCGGCACCTGCCTCTTCGAGGGAACCAACCTGTCCGAGGGCCGGGGCACCACCCGCCCCTTCGAACTCCTCGGCGCGGAAGGGATCGACCGGCGGTGGGCGGAGGCCGCGAACGCCCTCGACCTGCCCGGCGTCCGCCTGCGCGAGGCGTACTTCGCGCCCACCTTCTCCAAGTTCCAGGGCAAGACCGTCGGCGGTGTCCAACTGCACGTCCACGATCGGGAGGCCTTCGACCCGGTACGCACCGGGATCGGGCTCCTCGTCACCGCCCGCGTCTCGTGGACGGGCTTCGCCTGGCGCCCCGACCACTGGATCGACAAGCTCACCGGCTCGACCCTGGTACGGACCCTGATCGACGCGGGCGCGGGCGTCGACGAGGTCGTCGGGGCGTGGGAGGCGGGCCTTGCCGCCTTCCGCGCGGTGCGCGAGGAGTACCTGCTCTACCGCTGATCCGCTCCACGCGCAGGGACCGCCCCGTCCCGTACGGGGGCGGGGCTGCCCCCGTACGGTACGGGTGGGGTCTGCCCCCTCCTCCGGTACGGGCGAGGTCTGGCCCCTCGTCCGGTACAGGAGGGGGGCCGGCCCCCCGTCCGGTACGGGTGCGTGCGGGATGTCCCCCGGGCGTGCCGCGGACCACCGAGCCCACCATCCGGTCGAGCGGCCTTAGATCGGTCAAGGGGTGTGCGGAGCGGGCCAAGGGCCGGATCTTCGAACACCTCGTGGAATCACGGGGGTTCACGACCTTCGCCCTGGAGGCGAACTGGTCCAGCGGACTGCGCGTCGACGAGTGGGTCCGCACCGGACGGGGCGACATCCGGGCGATCATGCGGGACGAGTTCCAGGAGTCGTACCGCCTCTGGAACACCGAGGAGTACCTCGACCTCTTCCGGTGGATGCGGCGGCACAACCTGGCCCACCCCGACCACCAGGTCCGCTTCATGGGCAACGACCTCGGCTACGCGGGCCCGAACCTCTTCGACGCCGTCACCTCGTACGTCGCCCGCGTCCACCCGGCACTGCTCCCCCGCTTCCGGGAGCTGTACCGGGCTTCCCGGCCCAGCGGCGGGGTGGAGACCTGGATGAAGGGCTACATGGACCGGCCGCGCCCCGAGCGGCAGCGGATGGCCGCCGACGTGAACCGTGCCCTCGCGCTCCTGGAAGGGCAGCGGCCCGGCGAGGGGGCCGGGGAGAGGGAGGCCCACGCCTGGGCCGTGCAGCACGCGCGGGCCATCGCCCAGGTCGGGACCGAGTACGCCCACGACCTGACGACGGAGGCGGGCGTCGCGGCCGCGATGCTCTACCGGGACCGGGTCATGGCCGAGAACACCGTGTGGTGGCAGCGGCGGACCGGCGACCGGATCGTGCTCTCCGCGCACAACGGGCACATCGGGTACGAGACCACCCAGCCGGCCCAGTACCCGCGGCTCCAGGGTGCCTTCCTGCGGGACGCGCTCGGCCGGGACTACGTCGGCGTGGGCGCCTCCTTCGGGCAGGGCTCGTTCAACGCGCACGACACCGGGGCCCCCGGCGAACCGCTCCGGGTCTTCACGGTCGCCCCGCTCGGCCCCGACAGCGGCTCCCACACCCTGGACCGGGTCTCCCCAGGCGCCTTCTACCTGGACCTGCGCCGGACGACTCCGGCCGCGCGGGACTGGCTCGCCGCGCCCCGGCCGGCCCGGAGCATCGGAACGGCGTACCCCTGGCCGGGCGACACCCTGCCCGTGCGGCTCTCCGCCTCGTACGACCTCCTGATCCACTTCCCGCGGATCTCGGCGGCGCGGCTGCGCTGACGACCCGCCCCACGTCTGGACGGGGCCGTGCGCGGGCATGCTGGCCGTGGAGTCGCCGCCCGCGCACGCGCGCGCCCACGGCATGGCGGCCCGCCTCGACGTGGAGGGACGGTCGGGCCGTGACCGGGATGAGTGTGGATCCGTACCGGGAAATCACCTTCGACAAGGACGGCGACGGGCCGGCGGGCCAGGCCGCGTCCCTCGCCTCACTGGCCCGGCAGGGCGTCACCGACCTGGTGTTGCTCGCCCACGGGTGGAACAGCTCCCCGTCCGGCGCCACCCGCCTCTGCTCGGACTTCTTCGCCCCCTTCCCCGGCCTCCTCACCCCCGGTGTCGAGGCCGGTTACGCGGGCCTGATCTGGCCCTCGATGATGTTCACCGGCGAGCCCGTCCCCGACTACCGGGCCCTGGTGACGGTCCTTCCGGAGAAGGAGCCGGTCCTCGCCCGGATCACCGAGCTCCTCTCCTCGGCACCCGCGGACGAACGGGCCTTCGCCGAGTTCGGCGCCCTGCTGCGCGAGCTGACGGACGTGCCCGGCCCGGACCTCCGAGGTGCCACCGCCACCCGGGAGCGGGTTCCCGACTTCCTGCTCGCGGACCCGGTGGAGGTGTGCGCGCTGTTCACGGAGGCACTGGAGGCCGGAACGGGGGGCGAGGGCCGGGATGACTTCCGGGGGGAAGGGGCCGGGGACGGATTTGGGGAGGGGTCCGGGGACGGGGACGGGGCCGGGGACGGCTTGGAGGAGGGATCCGGGGACGGATTCGGCGAGGGGCTCGGGGAGGGGTTCGGGAACGGATTCGGGGAGGGCTTCGGGGACGGATTCGAGGAGGCGTTCGGGGACGGATTCGGGGAGGGGCTGAAGCGGTACTGGAAGGGGGGCCGGGAGGCCCTGCGCCAGGCCACGTACTACGTCATGAAGAAGCGCGCCGGGCACGTCGGCGAGCAGGGGCTCGGGCCGCTGCTCGCCGAGGTCGCCCGGACGGCGCCCGGTCTCCGCGTCCACCTGGTGGGCCACAGCATGGGTGCCCGGCTCGTCGCGTACGCCCTGCGGAGCCTGCCCGCCGGGGTCCGGCCGGTCGCCTCCGTGACCCTCCTTCAGGGCGCCTTCTCGCACTACGCCTTCGCGGCCCGACTGCCGCACGACCCCCGGCGGTCCGGCGCGCTGAGGGACGCCCAGTACCGGGTGCGCGGCCCGGTGGTGGCCTGCTACTCGCGGCACGACTCGGCACTCGGGGTGATGTACCCCCTGGCCTCCCGGGTCGCGGGCGACTCCGCGTCGCTCGGCGGGATCGGGATCGGGATCGGGGCAGGGGCCGAGGCAGGGGCCGAGGCTGGCTCCCGGGCCGGACTGCTCGGCTCGGACGACTCGAAGTGGGGTGCGATCGGGCATGACGGCGTGCAGGCGGTGCCGGGGACGCCCGACCGGAGCCTGGACGCGGTGCTGCGCGAGGGAGTGCCGGCGGCGGGCTGCGTGAGCGTCGACGCGGCGGCCGTCGTCCGCTCGCACAGCGACATCCTCCGGCCCGAGCTGGCCAGGGTGGTGGTGTCGGCGGCCCGGATGGGGCGAGCGTAGAGGCGAGCGTAGAGGCGAGCGTATGAGGCGGGCGGGAGAAGGCGGGCGAAAAAGGCGTGCCCGGGGGCCGCGCCCGGCTGACCGTACGGGAGCCGGGCGAACCGGTGTACGCATCCTGACCTGCCGCGTCGAGAGGCCGCGCCCTGCACCCGAACCCACCGGACGCGCTGGTTCCGGTGGGTTCCGGGAGTCCCTCGGGCCCCGCTGATGGCTGCCATCCGCATTTCGATGGAACATCGCGGGCCGCTCGTTCGTCCCTCTGATATCGCGGAAGGACCAGCGGCGGAGGTGGCGAGAGATGGCCGGTTTCCGGAGTCTCGCGAGACAGGTGCGCGATCCGGGGTACGACACGGCGCTGCGCAGGTACTCCCTGCGCAAGTGCCTGGAGCGGTTCGCGCCGTACGGGCACCGCGCGACCTGGGACCATCTGTGCCGTCGGCACAGGTTCGGGCCCGAGGACCGGGAGCTCGATCCGGGGCGGCTGGTGGCCGCGCTCGACGAACTGGAGGAGGCGCGGGCCGTGTGGCTCGCGTACGAGGAGGAGTTCGCCGCCCGGCGCCGGCGCGAGAAGCACGAGGGCCTGCGGCGGCTCGGCGCCCTCGACGACTGGCACCGGCGCGTCTGGGGTGGCAACGGGGTCGTCCGGTGCGGCGACCCGGCCGTGCACCCGTCCGACCCCCTGCCCGAGGTGCTGCGGCGGCTGATCACGGCCCTGGAGACCGGACCCGGCGAGGGATGCCCGGTGTGCGCGGGCCCCCGGATCGAGTGGGCCGGCCCCGGCGACCCGTACGAACCCTCACCCGGCCCCGTCTGCGCGGACTGCGGCGTCGGCGTCCCCCGGGCGGTGCTCACCTCGGGCGCGCTGGCCAGGGCCCGCACGGACCGGCACCGCCCACTCGCCTCGGCGGCATGACCCGGGCTCCGTCCGCCGTGCTCCAGGTCTGCCTCAACGGGTCCCGGGGGCCCGGGGATTCCGCTGCGGTGCCGATGTCACCGGAGTCCCTCGCCGCCTCCGCCGCCGCGGCGGTGGCCGCCGGAGCGGGCGAGGTGCGGGTCCACCCCCGTACGCCCTGCGGCCGTACGTCGCTGTCGCCACGGGTGCTCACGCCGGTCCTCACGTCCCTCCGGGCGGCGGTCGGCCCGTCGGGCGCCGCGCCCGGCACGCTGCCGGGCGCCCCGGTCCGCGTGACGACGGCCCTGTCCGCCGAACCCGACGCGGAACGCCGTACGGAGCGCGTCCGCTCCTGGACCGTCCACCCCGACCTCGTCTCGGTCGACTGGCACGAGCCGGGTGCCGAACAGATCGCGACGGCGCTCCTTGACCGCGGAATCGCCGTCGAGGCCGCCCTGCGGCCGGACACGGACGGCCCCGCCCGGTTCGCCCGCTCCCCGCTGGCCCCCCGCGTCGCACGGATTCTGGCGACGGCGCGAAGCACGGTCCCGCCCGTGCGGCCGCGACCCTCGGGGCCGACGGCGCAGGGTTCCGGCCCTGGGGCGGGTCCAGGGCTGGGGTCCGGTCCAGGCCTGGGGTCGGGTCCCGGCCCGGCCGCGGGTTACGACCTGGCCGCGGGTTACGACCCGGCTGCTGCCGAGGCCGTGGCCCTGGCGCTCGCCCTGCTCGCGGAGACCGGCGCACGCCCGGCCGGCATTCCGGTGCTGCTCCACGGCGTGGACTGCGGTGCCTGGCCGGTGTTGCGGCTGGCCGGCCGCCTGGGTCTCGCCGCCCGGATCGGTCTGGAGGACACGCTGTTCCTGCCGGACGGCACCCGGGCCCGCTCGAACGCCGAACTGGTGGCGGCGGCAGTCCGGTACTAGCTGGTGTCCGGCCTCGGCCCGCCGGACCTGCAGGCCCCGGCGAGGGGGTGTCTTGGCTTGCCCAGCCTGATCGGCAAGAACGTCCTAGGAGGCATCGGTGGAGCGGCGGACGGGGAGGAGGCGGGAGCCGGCCATGCGCTCGCCGATGACGTCGTCGGGGTTGGAGAGGACGCAGGTCTCCAGGGAGAGGCAGCCGCAGCCGATGCAGTCGGTCAGGTGGTCGCGGAGCCGGCCGAGCTGCTTGATGCGTTCGTCGAGTTCGGTGCGCCAGGCGGCCGAAAGGCGGGCCCAGTCCTCGTTCGTGGGGGTGCGTTCCTCGGGGAGCTGCGCGAGCGCCTGCCGGATGGTGGCGAGGGGGATGCCGACGCGTTGCGCGGCGCGGACGAAGGCGACGCGGCGGAGGGTGTCGCGGCCGTAGCGGCGCTGGTTTCCGGTGGTGCGGCGGCTGCTGATGAGCCCCTTCGCCTCGTAGAAGTGCAGGGCGGACACGGCGGCCCCGCTCCGGGCGGAGAGCTGGCCGACGGTGAGCTCGTGGATCTTCTCTGGAATCTGCGGCACTCACCGAACCCTACTGCTGCGGCACCGTGGGCCGTTGACAGTGGCCCCTTCACCCCACATGCTGAGCAAGCGCTTAGATACCGACCGTTGGGTATGCCGTACCAGAAGGGACACGAACATGGCCGAGCCGAGGATCTTCACCTCCGCCGAGGAGCTGCGCGCGGGGGTCGGCGAGCAGCTGGGACACAGCGACTGGCTGGAGGTCGACCAGAAGCGGATCGACCTCTTCGCCGAGGCGACCGGCGACCACCAGTGGATCCACGTCGACCCCGAGCGCGCCGCCTCCGGCCCGTTCGGCACGACCATCGCGCACGGCTATCTGACGCTGTCGCTGCTGCCGCTGTTCGTCCCGCAGGTGCTGTCGGTCCAGGGCATGAAGATGGGCCTCAACTACGGCACGGAGAAGGTCCGCTTCCCCGCTCCCGTACCCGTCGGATCGCGGCTGCGCGCCACGGCCGTCCTGACGAAGGTCGAGGACGCGGGCGAGGGCGTGCAGGTGACGGCGGCGGTGACCGTGGAGCGCGAGGGCTCCGCCAAGCCGGTCTGCGTCGCCGAGTCGGTCTCCCGCTACTACTTCTGACCGCCGCCAGGAGGCCCTGGCGGCGGAAACGCCCCCAGGCCCCTCCTACGGGGTGCGGACCCCCACCATCCTGAGGACGAGGTCGGCGTAGAGCGCGCCGACCTCGTCGGCCGTCCGGCGGCCCTGCGCGTTGAACCAGCGCGAGACGTCGATGCAGAGGGAGAGCACGGCGACGGTGGTGCCGGCCGCGTCCGGCACGTCGAACTCGCCGGCGGCCACGCCCTCGTCGATGATCCCGCGCACGGTCGCGTCGGACTGGCGGCGCAGCTCCACGATCTCGGCGCGGTGCTCCGGGCCGAGGGCGTCGAGCTCGTACTGGACCACCCGCGCGGTGGTGTGGCGCTCGGCGTGCCAGCGGACGAACGAGCGGACGGCGTCGGCCAGGCGCTCGGCGGCCGTGCCGTCGCCGGCGGCCGCGGCCCGGAGGATCTCCAGGGCCTTGTCGTGACCGATGCGGCTGATCCGGTGGAGCAGCTCTTCCTTGGTCTTGTAGTGGATGTAGAGCGCGGCCGGGCTCATTCCGGCGCGACCGGCGATGTCCCGGGTGGTGGTGGCGTGGTATCCGCGCTCGGCGAACGCCTCCACGGCGGCCACCAGCAGCCGCCGCGCCGCCTCGGGCGTGACCTCGCCCCAGGGCATGTCGTCGCCCCCGGGCGTCTCCTCCGCCACGCTCATCGCACACTCCTTCTCGGACCCCGTCAGGACGAACACCATACAACGAGGGTGAGCAAGCGCTTAGAGCGTCTCGGCATCAGAGCTTCTGGAAGGGGTCGTGCTCGGCGAGGAGCTTCTCCAGGCGGGCCTGGTCGACCCTGCTGACGATCTGGCCGGCCTCCTGCCGGTCGCGGACGACCTTGGCCAGCGTGAAGGCCGAGGTCGTGAGGTAGAGGACCGAGACGGCGAGGAAAGCCCGCACCCAGGCGCTGGCTTCGAGCTGGTAGACCCCGATGGCCACGGCCAGGGCGGCGACCGCGAAGGAGATCACGGCCTGCATGTAGTAGGCGGCGGTGTTCTGCTGCTTGACCGGTGTGTCGCTCATGGGAAGAGTTTCGGGCGGATGCGCACCGCACCACATCCGCCCGCGTACTCATCCCAGGTACTCATCTCGCCTGCGCATCCCGCGCATGCCCCGGTGCGCACATCCCTCGTACGCATCCCTCGTACGCCCCGGTTCGCACATCCCTCGTACGCACTCCTCGTACGCATCCCATGCCACGCATCCCGTGCACGCGTCCCGCGTACGCGTCCGGTCAGAAGGCCGAGACTCCCGTAAGCGCCCGCCCGATGATGAGCTTCTGGATCTGGCTGGTGCCCTCATAGAGGGTCATGACGCGCGCGTCGCGGAGGAGCTTGCCGACGGGGTACTCGTCGATGTAGCCGTAGCCGCCGAAGACCTGGAGGGCGTTGTTGGCGGCGCGGACGGCGGCCTCGGAGGCGTACAGCTTCGCCTTGGAGGCGGCGGTGGCGAAGTCCTGCCCCCGGTCGACCAGGTCGGCGACCCGCCAGGTCAGCAGCCTGGCGGCGTCCACGTCGACGGCGATGTCGCTGATCAGCTCCTGCACGAGCTGGTACGAGGCGATGGGCTTCCCGAACTGCTCGCGCTCCCCCGCGTACCGCACGGCGGCGTCGAGCGCGGCCTGTGCGATGCCGACGCAGCCCGCGGCGACCGACATCCGCCCCTTGGCCAGGGCGGACATGGCGACGGTGAAGCCCTTGCCCTCGGGGCCGAGCATCGCGGCGGCGGGGACGCGGACGTCCTCCAGGACCAGTTCGGCGGTCGCCTGGCCGCGCAGGCCGAGCTTGCCGTGGATGGCGCGGCGGGTGAGGCCGGGGGTGTCGGCGGGGACGAGGAAGGCGGAGACGCCCTGGTGGCCCGGGGTGTCGTTGGTGCGGGCGAAGAGCAGCACGACATCGGCCCAGGTGCCGTTGGTGATGAACGTCTTGCCGCCGTTGATCACGTACTCGCCGGTGGCGCCGTCCAGGGCCGCCCGGGTGGTCAGGTTCCCGGCGTCGGAGCCGGTGCCCGGCTCGGTGAGGCCGAAGCAGCCGAGTGCCTCGCCGGCGGTGAGGCGGGGCAGCCAGGCCCGCTTCTGCTCCTCCGTGCCCCAGGAGGCGATCGTCTTGGCGACCAGGCCGAGGGAGACGGAGACGATGCCGCGCACGGAGGAGTCGCCGCGACCGAGCTCCTCGGTCACGAGGCAGTACGCGAGGTGGTCGCCGCCGGAGCCCCCGTACTCCTCCGGGATCGTGAGCCCGAGGAATCCGACGGAGCCGAGCTTCTTCACGATCGCCCGGTCCACCTCCTCGGCGCGGTCCCACGCGACGACGTGCGGAGAGACCTCACGGGCGACGAAGTCCCCGGCGAGCCGCCGCACGGCCTCCTGCTCCTCGCTCAGCGCCAGATCCACCGTGCACCACCTCGCCAGTCCGTTTAATTACCACTGCTAGTTTTAAAGCGCAGGCCTACTATGTGCGCCATGGCCCGACCGCGCAAGCCCCTCCTCAGCCGAGACCGCATCGTCGAGACGGCGGGCGCGCTGGTCGACGCGGAGGGCCTCGCCGCGCTCTCCACCCGCAGGCTCGCCGCCGAACTGGGGGTGAGCGGACCGTCGCTCTACAACCACTTCCGCACGAAGGACGAGATCCTCGACGCGGTCGCCGACGCCGTGAGCGCGAAGATCGACCTGTCGATGTTCGCGGAGGACGACGTCCGGGACTGGCGCACCGCCCTCCACGACTGGGCCGTCTCCTACCGCGCCGCCCTCGCCGACCATCCCCACATCGTCCCGGTCCTCGCCCAGGGCCCCGGCCGCCGCCCCGCCGGCCTCCGCGTCGCCGACGCGGTCTTCGGCGCCATGGTCCGCGCCGGCTGGCCCCCCGCACAGGCCACCTCGATCGGCGCCCTCATGCGCTACTTCGTCACCGGCTCCGCCCTCGGCTCCTTCGCCCGCGGCTTCGTCGACGACGAGACCGCCTACGACCCCGCCGACTACCCCCACCTCGGCCAGGCCCACCTCCTCGCCGAACACCGCCAGAAGGTCGACCAGCGTGCCTTCGACACGGGCCTGCGCGCCCTCATCGACGGGCTCGGAGCGCAGTACGACGCCGTGGCGGCCCGCACGACGACGGCGCCGTCGGACGTTTCGGCCGCGACCGAAGGGTGAGTGCGGCACGCTGGGGTCATGGCAGCCAGTGACCTCGCCGCGTTCGCGGCGCTCTTCGCGGACGAGAGCCGTGCCGCGTTCCTGCTCGCCCTGCTCGACGGACGCGCCTGGACGGCGGGCGAGCTCGCCCGGCACGCCGGGGTGGCGCCGTCGACGGCGAGCGAGCACCTCGGGAAACTGGTCGCGGGCGGGATCCTCGCCGAGGAACGGCAGGGCAGGCACCGGTACGTGCGGCTCGCCGACCCGGGGATCGCGCACCTCGTGGAGGACCTGGCCGCCCGGTCCGAACCCGAGGTTCGCGCGCGGCCGCGCTCGCTGCGGGAGGCGAGCGCCGGGGAGGCGATGACCCGGGGCCGGACCTGCTACGACCATCTCGCCGGGCGGCTCGGCATCGCGATCACGGAGGCGATGACCACGCGCGGACTGCTGCGCCAGGACACCGGTTTCGCGCTCACGGACCGAGGCCTCGCCTGGTTCGACGAGCGGGGCATCGCCCTCGTGCGCAGCGGGCGGCGGCCCGTGGCGCGCGGCTGCCTCGACTGGACCGAGCGGCGGCCTCACCTCGCGGGGCTCGCCGGCGCCGCCCTGTGCCGGCACGCCCTCGACGCCGGGTGGTGCGTACGGATCGGGTCCGAGCGGGCCGTGAAGGTGACCGGGGAGGGCGAGTCCGCCCTGCACGCGTCCCTGGGCATCGCCCCGGCCGCCCTGCGGTGACCCGCGAGGGGGTCGATATTGCGGTGAGCGCCGAAGGGTTCACGCCCTACGGTCGAGCCATGCAGAAGCAATCGTCGCGGCTCGCGCTCGGCGCCGCCGGTGTGACCGTGGTCCTGTGGGCCTCCGCGTTCGTCTCGATCCGCAGCGCCGGGGCCGCCTACTCCCCCGGCGCGCTGGCCCTCGGCCGCCTGCTCGCCGGGGTGGTGGTCCTGGGGCTGGTGCTGGTGGTGCGGCGGGAGGGGCTGCCGCCGCGGGCGGCGTGGCCGGGGATCGTGACGTCGGGGCTGCTGTGGTTCGGGGTGTACATGGTGGTGCTCAACTGGGGTGAGCAGGAGGTCGACGCGGGGACCGCGGCGATGGTCGTGAACATCGGGCCGATCCTGATCGCGCTGCTCGGCGCGCGGTTCCTCAAGGAGTCGCTGCCGCCCCGGCTGCTCGCCGGCATGGCCGTGTCGTTCGCGGGTGCGGTCGCCGTGGGGCTGTCGATGTCCGCCTCGTCGTCCGGCGGTCACGCCTCGGTGCTCGGCGTCGTGCTGTGCCTGCTCGCGGCGATGGCGTACGCGGGCGGGGTGGTGGCGCAGAAGCCGGCGCTCGCGCACGGCAGCGCGCTCCAGGTGACGACGTTCGGGTGTCTGGTGGGCGCGGTGGCGTGCCTGCCGTTCGCCGGACAGCTGGTCGAGGAGGCGGGCCGGGCCCCGCTGTCGGCGACGCTCAACATGGTCTACCTGGGGGTGTTCCCGACCGCGCTCGCGTTCACCACCTGGGCCTATGCCCTGGCCCGTACGACCGCGGGCCGCATGGGCGCGACGACGTACGCCGTGCCCGCGCTGGTCGTGCTGCTGGCCTGGGTGTTCCTCGGCGAGCTGCCGGGGCTGCTCACGCTCGCCGGCGGCGCGCTCTGCCTGGCCGGCGTGGCCGTCTCCCGCTCCCGGTCGAGGGCCTCCGTCGCCGCGGGAACGGCCGGATCCTCCTGACGGCCGTTGCCCAGGGTCCCTTCCTTCTGGGTGCGACGGGGGAGCTCATGGCGATTCAGACGGGGAGCTCATGGCGATTCAGCAGCGGGCGGAGCGGACGAGACAGGCGATACGGGAACGCCGGTCGCCGCGGTCGGCGACCTGAACGTCGTCGTCCTCGACACGGCCGGCTCTCGTCGGCGGCCCGCGCCTTCGACCGGCTCGGCTACGAACGCGGCGTGGACGCGGCGGCCGTCGCGGCGCTCGTCGCGGCGGTCGTCGCGGCGCCGATCGGCTACGTCGTGACCGGCGTCGAGCTGGAGATGCGCTGCCCGCGCGCCCCCGCCGACGCCCCCTGGCCGCCGGGGCGCGGCCCCGCCGGAAACACCGCACCGCGCCGCCCCTCCGACAGCGGCGCCCTGCGGGGCCCCGCCGAGGAACGCCGCTGCCGCATCTGGGAGTTGATCCTGCCCGGCCTCGTACGCCCGGCCGCCCCACGACCTGGCGTCACCCGACCCCGCGTCACCCGACCCGGCGGCTCCGCCTTGGGACGTGGGGAGCCGGGCACGGCCTCCGCCCCGGCCTGACCGGCAGCCGACCCGGCCCGCCCGTCAGCCGCCGCCCGCCCCTCAGCCCCCGCCGACCCGTCAACGCCCGCTCCCACCCCCGCCCTCACCCCGATCCCCGCCCCCGCCCCCGGGTGCGAGGAGCCGGCGGGCGAAGGTCGTCAGAGAGTGGCCGATGCGCTCGACGGACAGGCCGAGTTCGTGCCGCTGGAACCGGAAGAGCTCGGGTGACAGCGGGCTGAGGGCGATGTCGATCAGCGGGTCGGGGTCGCGGACGCCGTGGGCGACGAGCAGCGTGCGGACGTGGACGCGCCAGAAGCCGTAGGCGCCGGTCCGGAAGCGGGCGGGGCCGGTCTCCGCGCCGAGCGCCAGCGGGAGATGACGCTCCAGCAGGTCGAGCATCGCCAGGTAGAAGGCGGCGAGCCGTTCGCCCGCGGGCGCGCCGGGGCCGAGCGGCGGGGGGCCGTAGATGAGCTGTCCCTGGAGGCGGCGCTCGTGTTCGTCGAGCAGTGCCACGGCGACCGACGAGGGGTCGGGGAAGCTCCGGTAGAGCGTGGCGCGGCCCACTCCCGCGGCCTTGGCGATCCGGTCCATGGTGACCGTCCGCGGGTCCTGTTCGGCTTCGGCGAAGAGCCGCTCGGCCGCCGCCAGGATCTGGGCGCGGTTGCGCTCCGCGTCTGCCCGTCGCCGCGGGGTGACCGGCTGCTCGTCCGCGGCCTGCAGATCTCCCAGGAGCCCGCCGACCCGGTGCACGGAGGCGGCTCCACGTCCACGCTGCTCGTCGTCGCTCATGGATCAGACCCTACTTCCCTCCAGACCAAGTGGACACCTTGTCCGTTTAGCTTGCCCCGTGGCATGCTAAACGGACGCAGTGTCCACTTATCCGCTCGCGTCCCCGCCCCAGGGAGATCCAGATGCACACCGCGCTTCTCGCCGCGGCCCTGCTGGTCGGCTGCCTCCTGGCCGTCCAGGCCTCGGTGAACCTCCAGCTCAACTCGGCCGTCGGCACCCCGTACGGCGCTTCGACCATCCAGCTCGGCGTCGCGACCGGACTGCTCGCCGTGCTCGCGGTGGCCGCCGGCGCGCTGGGCGCGCTCGGCGGACTTCCCGACGTGGAGCCCTGGCAGCTGCTCGGCGGACTGGCCAGTCCGCTCTACATCACCACCGGCATCCTGCTCTTCCCCCGGCTCGGCGCCCTCGCCGCCGTGGGCCTGTTCGTGACCGGCCAGATGTTCACCTCGCTCGCCCTCGACCTCTTCGGCCTGCTCGGGCTCGAACAGAAGGACCTCAGCGCCGGGATCGTCACCGGGGCCCTGGCCGTGCTCGCCGGCATCGTCGTGATCATCCGGGGCATGAACGCGGCGGCCCCTCCCGGAGCCCCGCGGATGTCGAACGCCGGCCGCGCGGGCTGGCTCGCCCTCGGCGTCGTCGCCGGCGGCGTCCTGCCGGTGCAGGGCGCGGTCAACGCCCAGCTGCGCGCCCAGCTCAAGGAGCCCCTCACCGTCGCCGTGATCAGCTTCGCCGTCGCGACCTTCACGATCGCGGTGGTCCTGCTCGTGCTGTACGCGACCCGGCGCACCCCGAAGCCCAGGATCGCCCCGCTGAAGAGGATGCCCTGGTGGGGCTGGCTGGGTGGCGCCTGCGCAGCCGCCTACGTCACCGGCACCTTCCTGCTCATCCCGTCGATCGGCGCGGCGGTGACGATCGCGCTCACGGTGACCGGCCAGCAGCTGACGTCGGCACTGATCGACCACAAGGGCCTGTTCAAACTCCCCCAGCGCTCCCTGACGAAACCGCGCGCCCTGGGCCTCGCCCTGCTGATCGCCGGCTCCCTGACCATCCAGCTCGCCTGACGACGCGTCACGACGGTCCGTCATGAAAGCGGACGCGTCACGAAAGGTCCGCCGTGAAAGCGGAACCCGTCACGAAAGGTCCGTCATGAAGGCGTCGTACACCGCCGGTCCCGACATCCACGTCCTCCCCTCGGCGCTGCCCCTGCCGGGCCTCGGCGACCAGCCCGTCAACGCCTTCCTCTTACGGTCGGGGCAGCCCCTCCTCGTGGACACCGGCATGCCCGTCGACCGGGAGGGCTTCCTCGACTCGCTCTGGTCGCTCGTCGACCCGGCCGATCTGCGCTGGGTCGTCGTCACCCACGACGACCGCGACCACACCGGCGCGCTCGCCCGCGTCCTGGAGGCGGCCCCGCACGCGAAGGTGCTCGCCCACGCGATATCGGTGACGCGAATATCGGAGGAGTTCGACATTCCGCGGGAGCGGGTAGTGACAGCGAACCCGGGCAGCCGGGTGAAAGTCGGCGACCGCGAGCTGAGTTTTCATCGGCCGCCCACCTTCGATTCACCGGGCACGCTCGCTGTGTTCGACCATTCCGATGGGACGCTCTACAGCTCCGACAGTTTCGGCACCGTCATCGAAGAGATCGCCCAGGATTTCACCGAACTGTCCGAGGAGGAGTTCTTCCGCGGATTCGACGTACTGAACCGGGCCATCGCCCCGTGGACCGCCCTGGTCGACGAGGCGAGGTTCGTCCGGCCCGTACGCGACCTGGCCGCGCTGCGCCCCGCGCGGCTCCTGAGCGCCCACGGGCCGACCGTCCGCGCGGACGCCGTGCCCCGGCTCTTCGAGGCGATGGCCCGCATCCCCTCCCTGCCCGCCTGGCTGCCGGGCGCCGACCTCGACCTGGGGGCCGCGCTCGACGCCCACGAGCCCCCCGCCGGCTGAGCCCACGCCCGCCGACACACGACCGGAACCGACCCACGACCCGAGGAGAACCATGTCCGACCCGACCATGTCCGACCCGACCACCGCCGATCTGACCCCGCCGCGCGGAGTCATCACCGTCTTCTCCGACATCTGGTGTTCGTTCGCGCACATCGCCGTCCACCGGCTGCACACCACCAGGGCCCGCCTCGGCCTGGAGGAGCGCGTCTCCTTCGACCTGCGCGCCTTCCCGCTGGAACTGCTGAACGACGCCCCCAGCCCGCGCCCCGGCACGGACAGCGAGGTGGCGCGGATGGGGAGCCTGGAGCCGGCCGCCGGCTGGCAGCTGTGGCAGGCCAAGGACTGGCTCTACCCCTCGACGACACTGCCCGCCCTGGAGGCCGTCCTCGCGGCGAAGGAACAGAGTCTGAACGCCTCCGAGCAGCTCGACCTCGGGCTCCGCCGAGCCTTCTGGGCCGAGTCACGCTGCATCAGCCACCGAAAGGTGATCCTCGACGTGGCCGCGGACACCGGCGTCGTCGACGTCGACGCCCTGGCCGAGGCACTGGACGACGGGCGGGCCCGCCGAACGCTCGCCGACCATGCGGCCGTGTCCAGGACGGACCGGGTGAACTGCAGCCCGCACCTCTTCCTGCCCGACGGGTCCGACCATGCCAACCCGGGCATCGACGTGGGCTGGGAGGGCGCGTACGGCATCGGCTGGCCGGTGATCGCCTCGGACGACCCGAAGGTGTACGAGGACATCCTGACGCGGGCCGCCACCGCATAGCGGAGAAAGCCGCCGCGGCGGCCGAACAGCGAGAACGACGGCCAGGCATTCACTTCCGCGGAATGCCTGGCCGTCGTTCTCTACTCATCCCCGCAGAACATCGCGATGACTATTCATTGCGTTACCCTGCCGTGCCGCCATTCGCAAGCCGGTCGAAACTCATGAAGTCGTTCCCGCCGTCCGGAATTCCGGACGGCGGGACGACATGGCATCCCCGGCCGCATTCGCCACGTCAGTCGCATCGAAAGCGGGACTTCTTGTGAGCTGAGAACAGGTCGGCCGCTGTGACGACCTCCTGTGGGCGTACGAGCGGGGAGTTCAGGACGCGTACTGACCCTTCATGGACGTCCTGCACACCGACCTGCCGTCAACCGGGTCGGCTACGACGAGGGGGACGTCCGCCGGGCCTTGACCGCACCCGGGCTCGACGGACTGCCCACCCATGAACGGCTCGTCCTCGCGCAGGTCTTCGGCAAGGGGGGCGTGCTCCGCACAGCGAGCCCCCGGCTACTCCGTACACCCGGACTTCCCGTCGAACCGATCGTGCGGGAGGGCACTCGACGCCCGGTGGAGGAACCCTCGTTCCCCGACCACCTGAAGGAGCTCTACCAGCGGTCGCTGGTCCTGACGACGGTCGCGGGCCGCACACCTCTGAACGGGCCGCCCCACCCACCCCGAACCACCTCCGGCACACCTCCCGAAGGGCACCCCAGTCACGCCTGGCACCTACTCCGGGACCACCCTCCCGCTGATCACCCCGCTCGACGAGTACGGCACCGTAGACGAGCGGAGCGTCGTACACCTCCCTGACCACGTCCGCGCCGAGGTCACCGGCCTCATGCCGGCCCTGCCCTCCGGCGAGGGCTGGAAGCTCGTCGGCGAGGCCATGGGGCGGCGATCACCCGGGCGCGGGAGACCGTCGCGTGACGGCCGTGCCCGCCGGGCGGCGGGCGCCGGTGAGCCCGCCGTCCGCCAGCTGACCGAGGAGCTGGTCGAGGCCGGCGGCGGGAGGTCCTCGCGGCCGCCGTCTACCCCCACTGCGGGGTCGGCTCAAGTACGGCCGACTCGACGGGGACCGGCTGCGCATCACTTGCTGCCTGCACCACACGGTCTTCGACCTCACCAGCGGCGAGCGCCTCTCGGGGGCGGCGCGTGCCGCCCTGCGGGTGGTCGACGCGCTACCGCCGGGCGATCCCGGCGAGCGGGACCGGGCCGGGGGCACCCCATGACCACCACACCGCCGGGGCGGCGTCCACCGTGACGCCGCCCTGTGCGGCGGCCGGCCAGGACGGCATCGCGCCGGTGCCGGCGGCCGACCGGACCTCGGCACCGGCCGCGTTCGGCCGGACCTGGCCGTCCGCGCAGTTCTCGCTCCCACCGTCCGTTCCCACCGTCGTCGTCCTGGGCGGGCGCGTTGCCCGGCGTCCTCGGCCTGAGCCGGTGAGCCTCGGCGAGCGCCCTCACGGTGGGCGTCGCGGTCGGCACGGTGCTGCCGGCGCCGCTCGCCCGGTTCGGCGGCCGTACCAGCAGCACTGATCCGGTGGCGAGCGGGGCGCGCTTCGCGGGGCAGGGTCGTCGGCAACGTGCTCACGACAGTGACGGCGCTCGGCTTCTTCGCCATCGCGATGTGGACCGGCGGCACCGCGGCCATGGCCGCGGGACACCGGCTGCTCGACACGCCCGCGGGTCCCGGCGCGCTGACCGTCGCCATGTTCGCGACGGCGGCGGCGGTCGCGCTGGTCGCCGTACGCGGCCACGGGACGCTGGTGCGCACGTACCGGATCACGCGGTCACCGGCGGGGCCGTGCTGCTCGGCACCGTCCTCGTGCTCGCGCACCGGTTCGACCCGGGGTACCCCGGGCGGGGCGCTCGCGCTCGACGGCACAGGCTGCACCTGGCTGTTCGCGGCGACGGCGTCCGCGGCCGTGCCCCTGTCGTACGCCACCCTCCACAGGCCTGGCTGTGCCTGTACGCGGCCGGGCTCTCGGCGAACTCGGTGTTCTGGCGCTCCTCCCGGGCCGTCGTGGCCGGGGTGGTCGCGCTGCTCGCGGCGGCCGTGCTGCACCTCGGGGCGGTGGTGTACGACGCCATGGACGCGATGTCGGCGTTCGTGACGCTGCTGCTCACGGTCGTGGCGCCGTGGGCGGCCGTGCTCACCGTGGGGTACGCGTTCCACCCGGGCGGGTACGACTCCGAGGCGCTCCGCGCGTTCACCACGGGCGGCGGCGGGCGGTACCGCTACACGGGCAGGGTCGACCCGCGGGCCGTCACCACCGTCACCGCCTTCGCCGCAGGCTCGGCCGTCGGCGTGCTGGGGGTCGACACCCGCTGTACGCCGGCCCGTTGACCGGTCTGACGTCCGGCGTCGACCTGAGCCCTGCCGGCCTCGTACACGTCGCCACCGTGCTGTACGGGGCGCTGTGCCCGCGAAGGCGAGGGCCCGAGCCGCTCCTCCTCCCGACCCCGACGCCGAGGTGATGCCATGTCCGCGGTCCCGCTCACGGTCCGTTCCGTCGCCCGGGAGGGTCCTGGGGGCTGCTGCTCGCCGCCCCCACGGGCGCCGCCGACCTCGCGCCGTGGGAGCCCGGCGCCCATCTGGAGGTGAAGCTGCCGTCCGGTGCGGTCCGGCATCACTCGCTCTGCGGCGACCTGGCCGAGCGGAGCACGTACCGGCACGGGGTGCTGCGCGAAACTGCGGGCCGGGGCGGCTCCGAGGAGATCCACACCGCCGCTGGCGAGGGCACGGTCCTCGGGGTGCGCGACCCGTTCACCCGGTTCCCGCTAGTGCCCGCCGAGCGGTACCTGTTCCTCGCGGGCGGCATCGGCTCACCCCGCTGCTCCCGATGCTCCGCTCCCTGCCGTCGGCGGCGTACCCGGAAGAGCTCGCCGGGCTCCCCGGGGTCACGCTCGTCCCACGGGACACGGCGGGGCCGCTCGCCCTGGCCGGCGTCCTGGCCGGGCTGCGCCACGACTCAGTCCTCGGCGAGGAGGAGAGGGCCTCCGGCACGACGATGATGATCTGCGTCGGCCGGTCGCGCGGCCCGCGCCTCGCACTGGACCTGTGACGGACGGCCCGCACCACCTGCCGGGGGGGTGCGGGTCCGTCGGGGCGTCCGTCCGTCGGGGCGTCCGTCCGTCGGGGCGTCATGCGTCACGCGTCAGGGGAAGATCACCAGTGCGCGGCCGCCCTTGCCGGCGAGCATGTTCTCGAAGGCGCCCGGGATGCCGTCGAGGGTGATCCGCTCGGTGACGAGGGCGCCGAGGTCGAGGCGGCCGGCTCTGATGTGCTCGGCGAGGACCGGGAGGTCGTCGGCCGGGTTCGAGTTGCCGTAGACGCAGCCGGCCAGGGTGCGGCCCCAGTGGAAGAGTTCCAGGGCGTTGAAGGTGACCTGCTGGTCCTTGCCGCCGATGCCGACGACCGTGGTGCGGCCGCCGCGCCGGGTGGACTCCCAGGCGGTACGGATGGTGACGGCGCGGCCGACGCACTCGACGGCCACGTCGACGCCGTGGCCGCCCGTCAGCTTCCGGATGTCCTTCGCCGTGGTCTCGGAGGCGACGACGTACTCGGTGGCTCCCGCCGCCCTGGCCAGCGCCTCCTTCTCCGGGGAGACGTCGACCGCGACGATGGTCGACGCGCCCGCGATCCGGGCGGCCTGGAGGGTGGCGAGGCCCACTCCGCCGACGCCGAACACGGCGACCGTCTCGCCCTCCCGGACCCGGGCGGAGTGGTGGACGGCACCCCAACCGGTGAGGACGGCGCAGCCGAGGAGGGCCGCGTCGGCGAGCGGCACGCCGTCGGGGACGGGCAGGACGCAGTTCGCGGCGACGACCGTCTCCTCGGCGAAGGCGGCGACGTTGAGTCCGGGGTGGAGCTCGGTGCCGTCCGCCGTGCGAGCGTGGATGTTCGCCGAGCCGGTCAGGGCGTTCACGCAGAGCCACACCTCGCCGAGCGAGCAGGGGTGGCAACTGCCGCAGGAAGGGGCCCAGTTGAGGACGACGCCGTCGCCGGGGGCGACGTGGGTGACCCCGTCGCCGACGGAGACGACCGTGCCGGCGCCCTCGTGGCCGAGGACGGCCGGGACGGGCACCCGCATGGTGCCGTTCGAGAGCGACAGGTCGGAGTGGCAGACCCCGGCGGCGGCGAGCCGGACACGGACCTGGCCGGGGCCGGGCTCGGGGAGTTCGATGCCGGTGATCTCCAGGGGAGAGCCGACGGCGGGCAGGACGGCGGCGCGGATCACGCTCGTTGCTCCTTCTGCACTCGGGAGGTCAGAACTGTCGGGTGGTTGGAACCGTCGGGAGATCAGAACTGGAGGGACTTGGTCTGGAGGTACTCGGCGAGGCCGTGCGCGCCGAGCTCCCGGCCCACGCCGGACTGCTTGTACCCGCCGAAGGGGGCCCGCGGGTTGAAGCGGCCGCCGTTGATGTCGACCTGGCCGGTGTCCATGCGGCGGGCGAAGGCGACGGCCGCCTCGGGCTCGCCCCAGACGGCGCCGGCGAGGCCGTAGTCGGTGCCGTTGGCGATGGCCAGGGCGTCCGCCTCGTCCTCGTACCGGAGGATGGAGACGACCGGTCCGAAGATCTCCTCCCGGGCGATGGTCATGTCCGGGGTGACGTCGGCGAAGACGGTCGGGGAGACGTAGTACCCGGTCTCGCGCGGGGCGTCGGGGCCGCCGGCGACGAGCCGGGCGCCCTCCTCGATGCCCTTCTCGATGTAGCCGCGGACGCGTTCCCGCTGCTTCGCGTTGACGAGGGGGCCGACGCGCTCGCCGGGGACGTACTTGGCGACGGCCTCGGCGGCGAGCGCCACCGCCTCCTCGTACCGGTCGGCGGGGACGAGCATCCTGGTCCAGGCGCTGCACGTCTGGCCGGAGTTGGACATGACGTTGGCGATGCCGACGGCGACGGCCTTGGGGAGGTCGGCGCTCGGGAGGATCACGTTGGCGGACTTGCCGCCGAGTTCGAGGGCGACCCGCTTGACGGCCCCGCCCGCGAGCGCGCCGATGCGGCGGCCGACGGCGGTCGAGCCGGTGAAGGAGACGAGGTCCACGTCCGGGTGCTCGGCCAGCGCCTGGCCCGCGACCGGACCGAGGCCGGTCACCAGGTTGAAGACGCCGGCGGGCAGGCCCGCCTCGTGCACGGCCTCGGCGAAGAGCTGGGCGGTGAGCGGGGTGTCCTCGGCGGGCTTGAGGACGGTGGTGCAGCCGGCGGCCAGGGCCGGGGCGACCTTGGCGACGATCTGGTGGAGCGGGTAGTTCCACGGGGTGATCGCCGCGACGACGCCGACCGGCTCGGCGTAGACGGTGGAGTTGCCGATCCTCTCCTCGAAGGAGTGGGTGGCGGCGAGCTCGGCGTACGAGCCGGCCACGGCGATCGGCAGGCCCGCGTGCACGGCGGCGGCGAGCTGCGGCGGGGCGCCGAGTTCGGCGGTGACGGTGGCGGCGATCTCATCCGCGCGGGCGGCGAGCGCGTCGCGCAGTGCGGCGATCCGGGCTCCGCGCTCGGCGGGCGGGGTGGCCGCCCAACCGGAAAGCGCGGCACGGGCGGCGCGTACGGCGGCGTCGACGTCCTCGGCGGTGCCGGCCGGGACGTGGCCGATGACCTGCTCGTCCGCCGGGTTGATCACCGGGATGGTGTCCGCGGAGGACGCGGGCCGCCACTCCCCGCCGATGTACATCGCGTCGTGGGCCTTCATCCGCTGTCTCCTCACGTTGCCGGTTCCCCGTCCGCAACAAACTAGCGCCGTTAGTTTTTCGGCGCCAGAGTCCACCGGAGTGCCCCCGGTCTCACCCGTCGGCACGTCACGGCACCGCTCGATCGTGCCGCCCCGCCCCACGAGCTGTCCACGTCCACCCGGCACAGCCGTACACCACCGGAACCGGCGGATCCCCCCTTGCCCGCCGGGGCGCAGACCGGGAATGGTCCGGGCCAAGCCAAGCCGATCGGCGCCGCACCCACGCACGCACGGCACGCCCCGCCCGACGGAGCGGCTGGGTCCGTCGAGCGGGGCGCAGTCTGGGGGGCGGGGCGCGGTCCTGGGGCGGGGCCCGGGCCCGGATCGCCGATCCGGCTGGGCGGGGCCCGGGGCTTAAATCGCCGATCCGGTGAGTGGGCCCGAGGTCCGGATCGCCGATCCGCCCGCGGGCCGCCGGCGGACCGGTGGTCAGATCTTCTCGGCGAGGTCCGTGAGGTGGGCGAAGACGACGATGTTCGCCTCGTAGCCGGTGCTGCGGTCGAAGGCTCCGCCGCAGGTGAGCAGCCGGAGTTCGGGCCGCCCGGTGGCGCCGTACACCTCCTTGTCGGGAAAGTCGGCCTTGGCGTACGTGCGCACGCGGTCGACCGTGAAGACGGCGACCTTGCCGTCGGCGCGGGCGACCCGGACGGTGTTGCCGGGGCTGAGGGAGTCGAGGTTGAGGAAGACGGCGGGCCCGGTGCGGGTGTCGCGGTGGCCGACGACGACGGCCGTGCCGCGCTCACCGGGGGTGGCGCCCTTCGCGTACCAGCCGACGACCCTGGGGTTGTCGACGGGCGGCGTGGCGAGCCGCCCCTTCGCGTCGGTGCCGAGCTCGGTCACCGGGGCCTCGATGGTGATGGCGGGAACGGCCAGGATGGTGGGGCGCGAACGCGACAGCGGCGCGGGCGGGGGCGCCGGCCGGGGCGACGGCACGACCTTCGGCCGGGCCCTGGGCTTCGCCTTGTGGTCCACGGCCGCGGGGGCTCCGGCCGCGGCACCGCCCGCACCGGCCTGGCCGGCCCGACCCGGAGCGGCCGGGCCGGCGGCGAGCGGCGGGTCGGCCGACTCGCCCTCGTCGCCGGCCCACCAGACGCCCCCGGTGACCAGGACCGTGACCACCGCCACGGTCCTGGTCAGCCGGAGGATCCGCCGCCTGCGTCGCGTGAGGCGGGACCTACGCGGCGCCATTGTCGCGGCGGCGCGAACGGCGGATCAGGACCAGTCCGGCCGTGCCGGCGAGGCCGGCTGCGACGGCGGCCCCGATGCCGAAGGCGGAGGAGTCCTCGGCGGCGAGCTCCGCGCTGCCGCCGCCGCCCGCACCGACCGGGCCGTGCGGGGGCCGGCCGTGACCGTGCCCACCGGGACCGCCGTTCGGCGGGCTGGTCGGCGGGTGGCTCGGGTTGGTGATGACGTCACCGGGGCACTCGACCTGGAAGACCTTCTGCTTGCCGGCGCCGTTCGCGCCCTCGAAGGTCCAGACGAGCTTGTACTGACCACTGGGCAGCGACAGCTGACCGGTGTGGCCCGTGCCCGTGGCGAGGGCGATGTGACCGCTGAGGCTGGGGTCGTCCGCCTTGGGTGGCTGGGGCGTGATCTCCCAGTCGACTTCCTGGAGCGTGTCGAAGTTGAAGGCCGCGAGGTAGAACCTGCAGACCTTCGGCTCGTTGCGCTGGTCGGTGAAGGGCGTGCCGACCTTGTGGATCTTCACGTCGCCGTTGTCGCCGGGGGCGGCGTACGCCGTGGGCGCGCCCGCGAGGGCGAGGCCGCCGAACGCGAGTGCGGCTGCGGCGGTGGCGGCGAGGGGTCGGACGGTACGAGCGGGCATGCGGGTTCCTCCGGAGGGAGATCGTCGAACTGATTAACCGATAATCCGACCATCTGTTATCGAACGACCACGCAGCGTGGCGACATGCGCACACCACCCCCCGATGTCGCCCGTCCGGCGCACACCGGGACGCGATGACGGGCCCGGGCACGGCTACGGGCCCGGACGCCGCTTCCGGCCGGGCCCGTCCCTCGCGACGGAGGATTTCCGCTCCCTCGCGTCGGAGGATTTCCGCTCCCTCGCGTCAGATGATCCCGAAGAGGATCCCGGCCGCCAGCACGACCAGCGAGGTCAGCGCGGCCCACTTCACCGTGAACCGGGTGTGGTCGCCGAACTCCACCTTCGCCATGCCGACGAGCACGTACACCGCCGGCACCAGCGGGCTCGACATGTGCAGGGCCTGCCCGACCAGCGACGCGCGGGCGATCTCCAGCGGCGACACCCCGTGGGCCGCGCCCGCCTCGGCGAGGACCGGCACCACGCCGAAGTAGAAGCCGTCGTTCGACATGAAGTACGTCAGCGGGATGCTCAGTACGCCGGTGACCAGGCCCATGTGCGGGCCCATGCCCTCGGGGATGGCGCCCACGAGCCAGTCGGCCATGTGCTTCACCATGCCCGTACCCGTGAGGACACCGGTGAAGACGGCGGCGGCGAAGACCATGCCGGCGACGTTGAGGACGTTGTCGGCGTGGGCGGCGATGCGGGCCTTCTGCTCGGCCATGTTCGGGTAGTTCACGGTGAGCGCGAGGGCGGCGCCGAGCAGGAACAGGACCGGGATCGGCAGCAGTTCGAGGATCATCGCGGCGAGCAGCGCGACGGTCAGGCCGGCGTTGAACCAGTAGAGCCTGGGCCGGAGCGTCGCGCGGTTCGGGTCGAGCCCCTGGAAGCCGTCAGCCGCCGCGGCACCGGCGCCAGAGCCGGAACCCGTGCCCGTGGAGCTGTTAGCGGTACCGGTGGAGCCCGTTCCGGTGCCGGTGGAGCTGGTGTCGGTGGAGCTGGTGCCGGTGGAACCGGTGCCGCCCGCCGCGACCAGGACGGTCTCGGTCTCGGTCTCCGGCTCGAGGGCCTCGTCGAGGGTGAGGTAGCCGATCCGCTTCCGCTCGCGGCGACCGAGGACGTACGCGAGGGCGAAGACGAAGAGCAGGCCCATGCCGAGCGCGGGGATCATCGGGACGAAGATGTCGGCGGCGTCGAGCTTCAGCGCCGTCGCGGCGCGGGCCGTGGGACCGCCCCAGGGCAGGGTGTTCATGACGCCGTTGGCGGTGGCGGCGACACCCGTCATGACGACCAGGCTCATGCCGAGCCGCTTGTAGAGCGGATACATCGCCGAAACGGTGATCATGAAGGTGGTGGAGCCGTCGCCGTCCAGCGAGACGATCGCGGCGAGCACCGCGGTGCCCACGACGACGCGCACGGGGTCGGCCTTACAGAAGCGCAGGATGCCCCGGACGATCGGGTCGAAGAGGCCGACGTCGATCATGACGCCGAAGTAGACGATCGCGAACATCAGCATCGCGGCCGTCGGCGCCAGCTTGCCGACGCCTTCGATGACGTAGTCGCCGAGCTGGGCCCCCTGCCCGACCGCGACGCAGAAGAGCGCGGGGATCAGCACGAGCGCCGCGATCGGCGACATCTTTTTCATCATGATCAAAACCAGGAAGGTCGCGATCATGGCGAAACCGAGGACGGTCAGCATGGAGGACACCTCACGTTCACCCTTGAACTGCCGCCGAGCGGCGGTCCGGATGACGGTAGGTGTCCGCTTCCGCGGTTAACAAGACGTCGACCCGTGAGCAATACGAGCAAAACCCCAGGTCACGGCAGGGGCGACACCTCGACGGGGAAGCCGTTCAGGACGGCGGTGCCGGAGAGGGGGTCGATCCGGGAGCCGTCGAGCAGCTGGTTGACGTTGATGCCGGGGCGGGCTGACGCCACGGCGAGGCGGGTGCCCGGCCGGTCGTGCCCCCAGCCGTGCGGAAGGCTCACCACCCCGGGCCGCACCCCGTCGGTGACCTCCACGGGCACCTCGACCTCCCCGCCCTCCCCCGTGACCCTGGCGTGGCCGCCGTCGGTGAGCCGGAGCCGCTCCGCGTCCGCCGGATGCACCTGAAGGGTGCAGCGGTTCGATCCGCCGCCGAGCGCCGGGGTGTTGTGCAGCCAGCTGTTGTTCGAGCGCAGGTGCCTCCGCCCGACGAGCTGGAGGGTCCCCGGCTCCGGTACGGCGTGGAGCGCGGCCCGCAGCCGCGGCAGGTCGGCGGCGAGGGGCGCCGGGAACAGTTCGATCCGTCCGCTGCGGGTCTTGAGGAGCTGGGGAACCCGCGGTTTCAGCGGCCCCAGGTCGAGGCCGTGCGGGTGGGCCTTCAGCTCGTCGAGGGTGAGCCCGTACGGACCGAGGCGCAGCATCAGGTCGAGCCGCCGCTCGGGGCCGGTGTCGCCGGAGAGCCCGGCCGCGAACTCCTTGGGGTCGGCGCCGTACGCGGGCGAGTGCTCCTGGGTCACGGCCCTGGCGAGCGTCATGTCGATCGCCAGTTCGTCGACGGCGGACGGCGGGGCCCCGTCCGGCCCGGTCACGGCGAGGATCAGCCGGGCGTGGATCTCGCACTCGTCCATGCGGTCCGCTTCGAGGGGAACGGCGGCCGGGGTGTAGCGGGCCTGGTCGCGGACGGCGAAGCCGTTGAAGGCGAAGTCGAAGTGGGCGCTCCGGGAGGGCGGTGGCGGGGGCAGCAGGACGTCGGCGTGACAGCTGGTCTCGTTGAGGTACGGGTCGACGGCGATCATGAGGTCGAGGGAGCCGAGGGCCGCGTCGAGGCGGTCGCCGTCGGGCGCGGACAGGACGGGGTTGGCGGCGACGGTGATCACCGCCCTGATGCGCCCCTCCCCCGGTGTCTCGATCTCCTCGGCGAGCGCGACCATCGGCAGTTCGCCCTTGACCTCGGGGTGGTGCGAGACCCGGCTGTGCCGGCGGCCGAGGACGAAGCCCTTCCCGGGTCCGGCGGGGCGCGGGGCGGGCGCGGTGGCGGACAGCGGGAAGAGGGCGCCCCCGGGCCGGTCGAGGTTGCCGGTGAGGATGTTGAGGACGTCGACGAGCCAGTTGCCGAGGGTCCCGTACGCCACGGTGGAGCTGCCCATCCGCCCGTACACGGCGGCGGTGGGCGCGGCGGCGAGTTCGCGGGCGAGGGTACGGATGGTGGCGGCGTCCACGTCGCAGGCGGCGGCGACCGCCTCGGGGCTGAATTCCTCGGTCGCGGCCCGCACCTCGTCCACCCCTTCGACGTGGGCGGCGAGCGGTCCGAGGTCGGTGAGGCCCTCCTCGAAGAGGGTGTGCACGAGGGCGGCGAGGAGGAGCGCGTCGGCGCCGGGGCGGATCGCGACGTGCCGGTCGGCGAGGCGGGCGGTGCGGGTGCGCCGGGGGTCGACGACGGTGAGGGTGCCGCCGCGTCGGCGCAGCGCCTTGAGCCTGCCGGGGAAGTCGGGGGCGGTGCAGAGACTTCCGTTGGAGTCCAGCGGGTTGGCTCCGAGGACGAGCAGGTGGTCGGTGCGGTCCAGGTCCGGCACGGGGATGGCGAAGGGGTCCCCGAAGAGCAGGCCGCTGGAGACGTGCTTGGGCATCTGGTCGAGCGTGGACGCGGTGAAGAGGTTCCGCGTCCGCAACGCACCGATCAGCAGGGGCGGGTAGAGGGCGCCGGCGAACGTGTGCGTATTGGGGTTGCCCAGGACGATACCCACGGCATCCGGCCCGCACTCCTCGATCAGCGGCCGGATTCGCGCGGCGATCGTGTCGAACGCCTCGGCCCAGGTGGCCTCCTGGAGTCTGCCGTCCTTCCGGACCAGCGGGCCGCGCAGCCGGTCCGGGTCGCCGTCGACCTCCGGGAAGGCGGCGCCCTTCGGGCAGATGAACCCGTGACTGAGCACGTCGTCACGGTCCCCGCGCGCCCCCGTCACTCGGTCCCCGTCGAGGGTGAGGGTCAGTCCGCAGGTCGCTTCGCAGAGTGGGCAGATGCGCAGGGCGGTGGACATGGCGTCTCCCTGGGGCGGCGTCGGGTGGCGCCGAGCATACCGACCGGTAGGCACGTACGGGAGGGGTCTGGGCGGGCGTTGTCCGGGCGGACCTTGTCCGGGCGGAAGTCGTACGGAGGAACAGCGGGGGCCCCGGGCCGTGCGGTGGGCCGGGCCGTGCAGGGCCCCGGGCCATGCAGGGCCCCGGGCCGTGCGGTAGGCCTGGCCACCCGGACGACCAGCCCCGGCCGGCCGCTCCCGGCCCCCGGCCCCGCCCCCTGCCCCCTGCCCCCGCCCCCGGCCCACCACACGGCGTCCCAAAGGACCTACGACGACAGCGAGGGCGCCAAGTAGGCGTGGAGCAGGTGGCGCGTCTCGTCGACGAGCGCCGGATCGCCCGCGGGGTCGACCCGGAAGGCGAGCCGGACGAGGGCGTCGGCTGTCTCGACGCCGACGAGGACCTTCCGCCGCAGGTCGTCATCAGCGGTGCGGCCGAGGTGGGCGGCGAGGAGCCCGCAGATCCGTTCGGCGACCAGGCGGTTGGGGTCCTCGGCGAACGCGTCGACCCCGGCGCCGGCCCCGGCGTCAGGCCCGTCGTGGGCCCCGTCGCCCACCCCCTCGCCGTCCCCGTCACCGGCACCGCGGTCGTCCGCGTCGCCGGGTGCTCCTCCGGACGCTCGACCGGAACCTTCGGAGCCCTCCCGGCCGCCCTCCCGGCCGCGCCCCGGCCCGCCCTTCGGCCCACCCCCCGGGCCGTCGTCGGGCGCGGTGGTGGGCACCCCGAAGTCGACGAGCGCGAACCCCGGGACGGTCCGCTTCATCGCGATGAACTCGTCGAGGACGCCGTCGATCGCCCCGTGCGCGTCGAGGAGCGGTGTCGCCGCGAAGCGGGTGGAGATCCGCTCGGCGTACTCGTCGAGGTTGCGGTGGGCCAGGGCGGCGACCATCGCCCGCTTGTTGCCGAAGAAGCGGTAGACGGAGCCGATCGGAACGCCGGCGCGGACGGCGACGGCGCGGGTGCTCAGCTGCTCGTACCCGGTCTCGTCGAGGAGTGCGGCGCAGGCGTCGAGGATCCGGGCGAGCCGCTCGGCGCTGCGCTGCTGCACGGGGGTGCGACGGAGCACCGGGGGTGTCTGGGGGCTGGTCTGGGGCACGGGGACCATGATGCCGCTCCGGTCGGGGATCGGGCGAAGCCGGGCCTCAGGCGATGAGCAGGCCGATGCCGCCGAGGGTGTACGCGATCATCAGCACGAAGAGCGGGAGTTGGCCGGCGACCGCCCGGTCGGGCGGGAAGAGGCGGACGGACCGGTCGTGCGCGACGACGACACCGAGGACGTGACCGGTGACGATCGCGGCGACCTGGAGGGTCGCGAGGCCCCCTGGACCCAGTGGTGGAGCGGGCGCGGGGGCGTTGTCAGTGCCCGCTGCCATGATGACTGTACGTGCTCCTTCGGTTGCGAAGAGTGAGAAGTAGTGGGCGACGAGGTAGCCGAGGGCGATGGGCAGCAGCGAGTGGGCGAAGGAGGTGAGGGGGGTGGTGAGGTCACGGTTCATCAGCCGTAGGGCTCCCGCGCAGAGGCCGTAGCAGGCGGCGGCGAGGGCGACGGCGGCGAGGAGGCCGAGGGTGGCGGTGGCGGTGGGGCCGAGGGGTGAGGTCTGGAGGGTGGTGATCCAGCGGGGGTTGTCGGAGAGGCCGTCGTAGGCGGTGGAGCCGAGGAGGACGCAGACGGTGGCGACGAGACCGGGGGTCTGCGGGGTGGAGTCGAGGCTGTGGAAGGGGGAGCGCAGGACGAGCCGGCCGTCGGCGCGGCGGCCGAGGGGCGAGAGGCGGGCGAGGAGGGAGGAGTAGACCTCGAAGGGGTCGGCGTGGGCGAACCAGCGGTCGCCGTGGCGGGCGGCGCCGAGCAGCTGGACGGCGGTGTGGACGGCGAGGGCGATGAGGAGGGTGGTGCGGGAGGTGTTGTCGGGCGCGACGAGTTCGAGCCAGGTGAAGAGGAGGAGCCCGGCGGCGGCGGGGCGGATGCCGAGTGCGGGAGGCAGCGGACGGGGGTGTCGCTGCGGGCGGAGGGCGTGGGCGGCGCGCAGGGGGTTGAGGAGGCGCCAGACGGGGCCGAGGAGGAGGGAGGCGGGGACGAGTCCGACCCAGAGGAGGACGTAGAGCGCGCCGGGTGCCGGATTGCGGTCCGGGTCGTCGGGGCCGAGGAGGAGGTGCAGGAGGAAGAGCAGCGCGAGGGCGGTGCCGAGGATCCGGAGGGCCGCGCGGGTGGCCGGCGCGTCGGCCACCCGCTGGAGAGGGGCGGGGATCGGGCGTCCGGCCAGGTCGCCGCGGAAGCGGGAGGAGGACCAGAGGAGCCCGAGGGCGAGGAAGGAGACGAGGAGCGCGGTGAAGGCGCCGGCGTAGGCGTAGAAGGGAGAGAGGGGGAGGTCGTGCCGGGAGCCCACGCCGTGGGCGAGCGGGACACCGAGCGACTCGACGTGGGCGAGCGGGAGACCAAGCGGCTCGGCGTGGGCGAGCGGGAGACCAAGCGACTCGGCGTGGGCGAGCGGGAAACCGAGCGACTCGGCGTGGGCGAGCGGGAAACCGAGCGACTCGACGTGGGCGAGCGGGACACCGAGCGGCTCGGCGTGGGCGTGGGCGGCGGCGGGAACGGCGGTCATCGGACGACGAGTTGGGTGAGCACGAGTCCGGACTCGTGCGTCTCGACCTCGAACAGACCGGTGCGGTCGGCGGTGAGGGTGAGGGTGGTGGGGGCGCCGGGCGTGAGGGGGAGCTCGCGGTCGTAGCCGTGCACGTGGACGGTGTCGGCGCGGTCGCCGGTGACACGGAGGGTGACGCGTTCGCCCTTCTTCAACTCGATGCGGGAAGGGGGTGGTTCGACGGTCGTTCCCTTGATGGTGAGGGTGACCGTCCGGCCGGTGTCGGCCGGACGGGGGCCGGTTGGCGCGGAGGTGGTGGGCGTGCCGTCCAGGCGCACGGTGGCCTGGACGGGGGTTCCGGCGACGGCCCAGGCGGTGTGGTCGTCGGCGTGGAGCCGGACGGTCAGGGTGTGGGCGCCCGGCGGGACGTACCCCCAGGGTCCGTAGAGGCGGGCGGTCTCCCGGCCGTCGACCAGCAGGCGGGCGTGGCCCCGGCCCGGGAGGGCCGCGCCCCCGGTGCTCTCGGGGGTGAAGCGGAACCTCTCCACGGTGAGGTGGACGTTCCAGCCGCCCTCCGGGTCGGGGCGGGCCTCGGCCCTGACGGTGGGCGCGTCCGCCGCGGGGAGTTCCCGGAGCCGGTGGCCGCCCTCGTCCTTCGCCGGGAGCAGGGTGCCGCTGCTCCCGGTGGCCTCCTGGTGGGTGGTGCCGGGCTTGTGATGGGTGGTGGCCCGGCCGCCGCAGCCCGTGAGGGTCAGCGCGGCGGCCAGGACGGCCGTGAGGGAGAGGAGCGACGCCGCCCCGGGCGGCCGCGTCACGGCGTCCCCGCGGTGGAGTCCGCGGCGTGCTCGGGTGCGGGAGGTGCGGGGGAATCGGCGTCCGGGTCCGGTGCGGGGGTCGGCCGGGGCGGCCGGGCGCCGGAGGCGATGACGGCCCAGAGGACCCAGACGCCGCCGAGGAGGAGGCGGAGCCAGGCGGGGCTGAGGGGGATGCCCGGCACCATGAGGACCGCCTTGTCGAAGGCGTCGAGGAGGGTGAGGGCGCCGAGGGCCAGGGTGGTCCAGGCGAGGACGGGGCGGGTGGGCCGCAGGGCGAGGCCGATGAGGGTCCACCAGGTCCCGGTGAGGAGCAGCGCGAGGGCGGGGACGAAGGTCGGGGTGAGGGCGAGGGTCGAGCCCACCACGTCGAGGGTCAGGCCCGCGAGGCCGATGAGGGTGGCCACGCCGGCGAGCCGGCTGCCGCGCAGTCGGCGCCACCAGAGGGCGCAGCCCGCGAGGGCGAGGACGAGGGCGGCGCCGAGGGCGAGCTGGGTCTCGACGCGCTGGAGGCCGCGGGCGCCGTACCAGTCACAGCCTGCCGGGAGGCGGCGCGCCTGGACGTTGTAGTCGGCGCAGACGAGGAGTTGGGCGAGTTTGACGGGTTCGCCGACGAGCCGGTCGGTGTTCCCGGAGACGTCGCCGCGGCGGGCGCCGCAGCCGGGCAGGGCGCCGGGGGTGGTGGCGCCGGCGTCGGACTGCCAGCAGTTCCCGCCGCCCTGGCCGTCCCACCAGACCTCGGTGCGGTTGGGGCGGGTGTTGCCGGCCTTGTCGACGCCGAGGTGGTTGCCGGCGTAGCGGTTGTGGTGGGAGGTGTCGGTCTGCTTGCCCCAGGCGGACTCGCCGCGGATGAAGGCGGGGACGGCGCTGAGGAAGAAGGCGGCGCGCTGGTGGCCGTAGATCCAGTTGTCCTCGTAGAGGTTCCAGTTGCCGCCCGCGGTGATGATGCCGGTGCCGGGGGGCATGGAGATCTGGGGGCAGACGACGCCCTGTTCGTAGCCGCGGTCGACGGGCGGCTTGGCGCAGGTGCCGTCGGCGACGTACGGGTAGTAGTTCTGGTTGTTGTCGTGGATCAGGTTGCGTTCGAAGCGGGCGTGGTTCTGGGGCAGTCCGGGGTGGCCGGGGAAGGCGGAGTCCATGGAGGCGCCGCCCATGTTGTGGTCGAGCTCGTTGTCGTGGACCCAGACGGAGTCCCCGGCGGTGCCGGAGTAGCCGACCATGTTGTGGTGGCTGCGGCAGCCGGTGATCTCGATGGAGTAGCGGGGGACGTCGTAGCCGTAGCCGTCGTTGATGTTCGAGGCCGAGCCGGGGTAGATGCCGGAGTCGCCGTTGCCGTACGACTCGCAGTTCTTGTAGAGGCCGTGGTCGGAGGCGAAGGTGAGGAAGCCGTACTCGTCGTTCCAGCGGGTGAGGACGTCGTCGATGACGAAGCCGTCGGCGGCGAGCACGTACAGCGAGTTGAAGGTGGTGCGCTGCGCGGTGAAGTTGCGGAAGTAGATGCCGTCGGAGCCGTCCGCCCTGAGGGCGTTGAGCTTCTGGTACTTGGCGTCGATGACGACGTCGAGGCGGGAGGCGCCGGTGCCCTCGATCTGGAGGTTCTTCTTGCCGAGGATGGCGACGAGGTTCTGGTTGTGGGGGCAGCTCAGCTGCTGTTCGTAGCTGAGGATCTGGTAGCCGAGCGAGGACTTGGGGGCCTTGAGCGTGGCGCACGCCCCGGTGGGCTGCGGCAGGGACGGCTCCTCCTCGTACAGGCCGGGGAGGATCGCGATCGTCATGCCGGGCCGGTCGACGGCGTCGACGGCCTGCTGGAGGTGGCGGTATCCGCCGCGGGCGCAGCGCTCGTACAGGGCGAGGTTGCGGGTCTTGAGGGCGGCCGGGAAGCCGGCGATCCGGCGGTCGAAGTCGGCCCGGTCGGTCTTGCAGACGAGGAGGTCGGGTTCGCCCGTGCGGAGCTTCGGCACGCTGCCGGAGCCGTCGGGCAGGGTGATGGGCCGCTCCTCGTGGGCCTGGGCCCCGGGTGCGGTGAGCAGGGCTGCGGCGAGCGCCGCGAGCACGACCGTGAGCGCGAGGACGAGTCTTCGGGTCCAGGACATGCGCGTGAGAGTAGAGCATTGTTCATCTTTTCTGACCCCCTCGTGCACGGACTCGTACGGACGGCGGCGGGGAATGCCGGGAAACGGGCCTCGGCGGGCGCGGCGAAGAGGTCGCGGGGGCCTTGGGGATCTGTGCCCCGTTGACGTGAGCCGCGCGGAATCCTACGGTCAGCCATAGGATTCCCTTGTGGCCTCAGGCCAGGGGCTCAGGACAGGAGCGGGCGATGACCACGGAGCAGGCCAGGAAGACGGCCGAGGCGCTCACCTACAGCACCGGTTTCGGCAACGAGCACAGCTCGGAGGCGGTCCCCGGGGCCCTGCCGGACGGCCGCAACTCACCGCAGCGCGCACCCCTCGGCCTGTACGCCGAGCAGCTCAGCGGCAGCGCCTTCACCGAGCCGCGGTCCCACAACCGCCGCTCCTGGCTCTACCGGATCCACCCCTCGGCGGCGCACCCGCCGTTCACCCGGATCGACAACGGCGCGCTGCACGGCGCGCCCTTCACCGAGACCGTGCCCGACCCCAACCGGCTGCGCTGGAACCCGCTGCCCGACCCGGCCCCCGGCACCGACTGGCTGGCCGGCCTGTGGACCCTCGGCGGCAACGGCGACGCGGCGCAGCGGACCGGCATGGCCGTGCACCTCTACCACGCCAACGCGTCCATGGACCGGGTCTTCGGCGACGCGGACGGCGAGCTGCTGATCGTCCCGGAGCGCGGCGGCCTGCTGCTCCGCACCGAGCTGGGCCTGCTCGCCGCCCACCCGGGCGAGGTCGCGCTGATCCCGCGCGGGGTCCGCTTCCGCGTCGAACTGCTCGACGAGACCGCCCGCGGCTACGTCTGCGAGAACTACGGCGCCCCCTTCCAGCTCCCCGACCTCGGCCCGATCGGCGCCAACGGCCTGGCCAACGCCCGGGACTTCCGGGCCCCGGTCGCCGCGTACGAGGACGTCGAGGGTCCGGTCGAGGTCGTCAACAAGTACTGCGGCAACCTCTGGTCCGCGACGTACGGCCACTCGCCGCTCGACGTCGTCGCCTGGCACGGCAACCACACGCCGTACGTCTACGACCTGCGCCGTTTCAACGTCATCGGGACGATCTCCTACGACCACCCCGACCCGTCGATCTTCACGGTCCTCACCTCACCCACCGACACCCCGGGGCTGGCGGGCGTGGACTTCGTGGTCTTCGCACCGCGCTGGCTGGTCGGCGAGGACACGTTCCGCCCGCCGTACTTCCACCGCAACGTGATGAGCGAGTACATGGGCCTGATCGAGGGCGCCTACGACGCCAAGGCGGAGGGTTTCGTGCCGGGCGGCGGCTCGCTGCACAACATGATGTCCGCGCACGGCCCCGACCGGGAGACCTTCGACAAGGCCAGCGCCGCCGAGCTGAAGCCGCAGAAGATCGACGACGGCCTTGCCTTCATGTTCGAGACCCGCTGGCCGATGACCGCGACCGCGCAGGCCGCGGGCGCGGACCACCTGCAGAAGGGATACGACGACGTATGGCAGGGTCTGGAGCGCCACTTCCGGCCGTAATGTCTCGGCCGTAAGCCCGTAGCCTTCGTACGGAGAACCCGTGACCGCCTTCGCACCCGACTCGCTGGTCCTGAACCGCAAGCTGCCGCTCTGGTATCAGGTCTCGCAGTCGTTGCGCGCCTCGATACTGGGCCGCACGCCCGACGCCTCGCTGCGGCTGCCCACCGAGGAGCAGCTCGCCGCCCACTACGGCGTGAGCGTGCTCACCATGCGCCAGGCCCTCAAGGAGCTGGAGGAGGAGGGGCTGATCAGCCGGCACCGGCGGCGCGGCACGTTCATCGAGCCGGGTGCCCGGCGGTGCACCCCCCGCCGGCTGCTGGGCTCGATCGACACGATCGTGGCCCAGCAGTCGGGCGAGCGGACGACGGTCCTCGGGCACGGCCCCGAACCGGTGCCGGGCGAGCTCGCCGAGTACTTCCCCGACGTGCCGGAGGTCGTGGCGTACCGGCGGCTGCGCCGTGACGGGGAGAGCGACGAGCCGACCAACTGGGCGGAGAACGCGGTGCTCCCCGAGCTCGCCGCCTCGATCGACCCGGCCGATCTGGTCCGCTGGCCGATGACGAAGGTGCTGCGGGACGTCGTCGGGGTCCGGATCAGCCGCATCACGGACACCGTCGAGGCCCGGCTCGCCGACCCGGAGACGGCGGGCCTCCTTCAGGTCCCGCTCCTCTCCCCGATCCTCCACTACACCGGCGTGACCTACGACGAGGACGGCCGGGTCGTCGACGTGGCCCGCATCCGCTACCGCGGCGACCGCTTCTCCTTCACGGTGACCGTGGGAGCGCAGTGACCCCTGCGGGACGGCGGTGGCTGCCGGACCCGGGCAGAGACGGTTGCGACACGCTGCCGGAACCAGCCTCTCACCCTCCGGTCCGCACCGTGCCAGCCTGACGGCGGGGGGATGACCACATGAGGCACGTACCTTTCTTCCGCTGGGTTCTGACGGTCGGTTTCACACTCTTCGCGTGTTCGGTCGGGCTGTACGCGATCGAGTCGGACGCGGAGCTGCCCGCGACGCGCCAGATCGACCTGGCGGTGGTCCACGAGGAGCCCGACGGCACCTGCCGGGTCCGGTGGAGCGACCCGTACGGGAAGAAGACCCGTGAGGGGCCGTACCACTGCGACGCCGGCCGGAGCGACAGCCTCAAGGCGCCGAACTACGGGGACAGCCGGGGCTACGGCTGGGCGTCCGGGTTCATGTTCACGGAAGGGCCGGACCGGGGGGACCTGGACGACGTCGAAGCCGACTCGCAGGAGGGCCTCTCCACCTCGGACACCCTCCTGCTGCTGGGGGTGCCGCTCATCCTGGCCGGACTGGTCGGCGGGAACCTCCGTGCCCTCCCCCGGGTCCTCGGCGTGGAGGCGCGGCTCGTGCACCGCGCGGTCCGGCTGGCCGAGGCCGCCGGGTGGGCGTCCGAGGACTACGCGCGGGCGGTGAACGCGGTGCGGGACGCGGGGCGGGACGCGGGGCGGCGGGGGAAGCTCGGCGCGGTGCCCGACCCCGAACTGGTCCGCGCCCTGTGGGTGCTGCGGGAGGCCGGACCACAGGCGCGCGCGGCGGCGGCGACCGCCCGCATGCTCGCGAAACGACTGCGCCCGCTGCTGGAGAGGGCGGCCCCCGCCGCCGGGCTGGGCAACAGACTCCAGGCCGGACCGGCGGCCCGCGCCGACGCCGAGGCCGCGGTCGCCGAGCTGCGCCGGCTGCTGGCCGACGCCGAACGGCACGGCCTGTGGGAGCGGTTCGCACAGACCTCGGTCGACCTGCTCCGAGGGCAGGACGCCGACCGGGCCGCCCTCGCGGCCGGGGCGGACTTCGAGCAGGACCCCGAGGCGTACCGCCGTCTCCTGGAGGACCTCGCCGATCGAGCCGGCGCCCGGCCGAATCCCCCGCGCCGCCACCGCGGGCACCGCTGAGAGGTCCGCCGCGGCACGGCCGGCGCTGGCCCCGTACGGACGGCCGTCGTTAGCATGCGGGGCGTGACGGAAGCCCCCCGAACGGAAGCCGCCCGCGCCGATGACGAGCCGCCCCTCCTCGACGAGCTGATGCCGTGGTCCGTGGCCCCGCTGCGGTTCGGGCGGTCATGGATCGTCGCCCCCGACGCGCGCACCCTGCGGGCACGCTGGGACCGGTTGGCGGCGGCCGAGGGGGCCGAGCGGGAGGCACTGTTCCGGCCGAGCCGGGCGCGGACGCCGGTGAGCGCGGTGGCGGCGCTGCCCGGGCAGCGGACCGGGACCGCGCGGTTCGCGCGTGAGCCGGGCCCGTGCCCGGCGCCGGTGCGGGTCGCGCACGGGCCGTTCGACGAGCAGTGGCTGCTCCCGGACCATCGTCTGATCGACACCGCGCGCCCGGAGCTGTGGCGGGTGGCCGGGGAGCCGCAGCTCTTCGCCGTCGAGCAGGGGTACGTGGCCGGGGCGCCCGGTCCCGCGCTCCTGGTGACCGCGGCGCTCCCCGAGGGGCGTTCCCCGGCGGGCCGTCCGGGCCGCATCCGGCCGCTGTTCCGGCGCCCCGGAGGCCTGGAGCCCAACCTCGCCCCCGGTCTGCTCGGCTTCCTCGGGGAGCGGTACGGGCGCGAGGTCGACGCCCGGGAGTGGCTGGCGTGGACCGTGGCGGCGGCCCTCCCCTCCCCCGCCGGGTGCCGGGTCCCGCTGGCCGGGGACCCGGAGGTGTGGGCGGCGGGCGTGGCGCTCGGCCGGGAGCTCGTGGACGTGCAGGCGCGCGGCGCGCTGAGCGGGACGAAGCCGAGGCTGCCGGGTGGGCGCAGGCCCTATGTGCGGGCGGCGGTCCCGGCGCGGCCGACGTCGATCGCGTACGACGCCGGGGAGGAGGTGCTCGATCTCGACGGGGGCCGTATCTCGCCCGTACCGGTGGAGGCGTGGGACTACCGGGTCGGCGGGGTGCGGGTGCTGGAGCAGTGGTTCGCGCACCGGACCGCGCCGGCGGAGCCCGGGTCCCTGGAGGCGATGGGGCCGGGCGACTGGCCGCAGGAGTGGACCTCGGAGCTACTGGACCTGATCACCGTGCTGGCGCTGCTCGGCGCGCGGGAGCCGGAGCGGGCGGCGTTCGCCGCCGGGGGCCTCGGCGGGTCGGAGCTCCGGGCCGCCGGGGTGCTGCCGCCGCCGGACGGGTCCCGCCGTCCCGCGTCGGTGCTCGATCATCAGGAGGAGGGCCCGGAGGGGCAGTTCATGCTCCTGTGACGGGCGTTCCCGCGGCCGGGGGCGCGAAGGAGTCGAGGAGGCGGGCGATGGTCATCGCGAAGATCTCGTCCGCGTCGACGGGTGCGGCGGGAGCCTCGGCGAGCAGTCCGGCGAGGTGCGGGTAGCGTCCGCTCGCCACCTGTCCCATGAGGTAGGCGCCGCGGACGGCCTGTTCCTCCGCCTCGGACCAGGGAAGTCCGCGGGCGCGCTCGGCGATGGCCTGCTCGTTGGCGACGGTGGCCATGACCGTGCCGTTGACCATGGCGATCAGCTGCATCTTCAGTCCGGCGGGGACGTCCAGGGGCGCGAGGCAGCCCAGGCACCACTCCAGGAAGAGCAGGGCGTTGGGGCTGAATCCGTAGGCGGTGGTCATCACGCGGGGCAGCCAGGGGTGCCGGTACATGATCGCGCGGGTCTGGTGGGCGATCGAGGTCATGTCGGCGCGCCAGTCGCCGCTGGGCTCCTCGGGGAGCTCGTACTCGCCGCTGACCGCGTCGACCATCAGCTCGTACAGGTCCTCCTTGCGGGGGACGTAGTTGTAGAGCGACATGGTGCCGCAGCCGAGTTCGGCGGCGACGCGGCGCATGGAGACCCCGTCGATGCCGTCGGCGTCGGCGATGCGGACGGCCGCGTCCACGATGTCCCGCCGGCTGTACGCCGGTTTCGGGCCGCGGCCCGTGCGCTCGGGGCGCGCCCAGATCACTTCCGGTTCGGCCGCTCGGCCCGCCATGGATCATCACCTCCCCACCATCGTAGTTACGTACACCGTACGTAGTGAGCTATGGTCACCCCATGACGACTACGTACGCTGTACTTAGTGAAGGTCTGCAGAAGCGGTACGGCGAGGTCCACGCCCTCCGCGGCCTCGACCTGGCCGTCCCCGAGGGCACCATCCACGGGATCCTCGGCCCCAACGGCGCCGGCAAGACCACGGCCGTCCGCGTCCTCACCACCCTCGTCGCCCCCGACGCCGGCAGCGCCCGGGTCGCGGGACACGACGTGGCGCGCGACCCGGCCGGGGTACGGAAGCGGATCGCGGTCACCGGGCAGTACGCCTCCGTCGACGGCGACCTCACCGGCGCCGAGAACCTCCGCCTCTTCGCCCGGCTCCTGCGCGCCCCGCGCTCCCGCGCCGACGAGCTCCTTGAGCGCTTCGGCCTGGACGCCGCCGCCGACCGGCCCGCCCGGACCTACTCCGGCGGCATGCGGCGGCGCCTCGACCTCGCCGCGAGCCTGCTCGTACCGCCGCGGGTGCTCTTCCTCGACGAACCCACCACCGGCCTCGACCCGCACAGCCGGAACGGGATCTGGGACGCCGTACGGGAGTTGGCGGCCGACGGCACGACCGTGCTGCTCACCACCCAGTACCTGGAGGAGGCCGACCGGCTCGCCGACGACATCGTGCTGATCGACGAAGGACGGGCCGCGCAGCGCGGCACCCCGGCCGAACTCAAGGCGCTCGTCGGCAGCTACGCCGAGGTCACCGTCTCCGACCCGTCGTCCCTCGAAGCGGCAGCGGCCGTCCTCGACCGGCTGACCGGCTCGGCCCCGACCCTGGACACCGAGCGGCACACGGCCGGCGCGGTGACCACGGACACCACGCTCACGCTCCCCCGGATCGTCCGTGCGCTCGACGCGGCCGACGTCCACATCATCGACGCCTCGCTGCGCCCGCCCACCCTCGACGAGGTGTTCCTCCGCCTCACCGACCGGAAGGAACTCGCCGCATGAACGCCCTCGCGCACGACGGGACCGCCGTCCTCGGCCGCCACCTCCAGCGGATCCGGCACGCGCCCGCGATCACCGTCATGACGCAGACGATGCCGATCGTCTTCCTCCTCTTCTTCGGGTACGTCTTCGGCAGCGCGCTCGCCACGCCCGGCGCCGAGTACCGGGCCTTCCTGGTGCCCGGCATGCTGGTCGCGACGGCGGCCGGCGGCCTCATGACCGGCATGTTCCAGGCCGCGCAGGACTCCCACCGGGGCGTGATGGACCGCTTCCGGACCCTCCCCGTCAGCCGGTCCGCCGTCCCCCTCGGCCAGGCGCTGGCCGACCTGGTGGCGAGCGCGGTCGGCACGGTCCCGCTGGTCCTGGTCGGGCTCGCGATGGGCTGGCGCGTCGAGGGCACGCTCCCGCAGGCCCTGGGCGCCTTCGGCCTGCTGCTCCTCTTCCGCTTCGCGACGACCTGGGTGGGCATCCTCCTCGGCCTGGCCTCGCGCAGCGAGGAGGCGGCGGGCCAGCTGGGCAGCGCCACCTTCATGCTGCCGCTCCTCTCGAACGCGTACATCCCGACCGGCGGCATGCCCGGCTGGCTGCGGACGGTCGCCGAGTGGAACCCGATCTCGGCGGTCACGACGGCCGTACGCCACCTCTTCGGCAACGCGCCGATCCCCGCGGACGCGGCCTGGCCGGTGGCCCACCCGGTCGCCGGGGCGCTGCTGTGGTCGCTGGGCCTGCTCGCCGTCTTCGCCCCGCTCGCGGTCCGGCGGTACGCCCGCCGCTGAGCAACGCCCGCCCGACGCACCCGAGGCCCTCCGGCGGGCACCCCACCGGCCCCGCGTGACGCATCCCCTGATGACAGGAGCCGCGGGGCACGGTAGGCAGGGCTGTCATGAGCACCCAGCCACTCCCCCTCGAAGGGGTCACGGTCGTCGCCGTCGAACAGGCCGTCGCCGCGCCCTTCGCCACCCGGCAGCTCGCCGATCTCGGCGCCCGTGTCGTCAAGATCGAGCGCCCCGACGGCGGGGACTTCGCCCGCGGTTACGACACGGCGGCCCGCGGCCTCGCCTCCCACTTCGTGTGGTGCAACCGCGGCAAGGAGTCCGTGGCGGTCGACCTCAAGGACCCCCGGGGGCTCGACCTCGTCCGGCGGCTGGTGGCCGGCGCCGACGTCTTCGTCCAGAACCTCGCGCAGGGGGCCGCGGCCCGCCTCGGCCTCGACGCCGCCACGCTCTGCGCCGCGCACCCGCGGCTGATCGCCGTGGACGTCTCCGGGTACGGGGCGACGGGACCGTACGCGCACAAGCGGGCGTACGACATGCTCGTCCAGTGCGAGGCGGGGCTGGTGTCGGTCACCGGGACCCCGGAACAGCCGGTCAAGTCCGGGATCCCGGCCGCCGACATCGCGGCCGGGATGTACGCCTTCTCGGGCGTCCTCGCCGCCCTGGTCCGGCGCGGCACGACCGGCCGGGGCGGTCCGGTGGAGGTCTCCCTGCTCGACTCGCTGGCCGAGTGGATGGGACACCCTCTGCACCACGGGGCGCACGGGGGCGCCGCCCCGGCGCGCACGGGACTCGCGCACGCGGTCATCGCCCCGTACGACGCCTACCCGACCGCCGACGGGGGCCTGGTGCTGCTGTCCGTGCAGAACGACCGGGAGTGGCGGCGGCTCGCCGGACAGGTCCTCGGCCGGCCCGGTCTCGCCGACGACCCGGCCTTCGCGACCAACACGGCGCGGGTCGCCGGACGCGCGGCGACGGACGCGGTCGTCGCGGGGGCACTGGCCCCGCTGACGACCTCCGAGGCGCTGGCCCGGCTCGACGCGGCGGGCATCGCCTGCGCCCGCCTCAACTCCGTGGCCGAACTCGCCGCCCATCCCCAGCTGACGTCACGCGACCGCTGGCGGGAGGTCGAGTCGCCCGTCGGGCCGCTGCGCTCGCTGCTGCCGCCGATCGTCTTCCCGGACGCGCCGGAGCCGCGCATGGACCGGATCCCGGCCCTCGGGCAGGACACGGACGCCGTGCTCACCGAACTCGGGGTGGCCGAGCGGGAGCTGAAGGAACTGCGGAGCACCGGCGTGATCGCCTGACGGACACCGCATGAGGGCCGCGCGGGCCCCGGACACGACTGAACGCCGGACGGGCGGGGACACGTCCGGCGGGGTCGCAGTCGGGGCCGTACGGACGGCCCGGGGTTCGCTAGCGGCGCGCGCCGAAGAGCGAGCGGCGCAGTCGGCGGAGCGGGGCGAAGAGCGAGACCCGTGCGCTGCGGCTGCGATGACCGTGCACCGCCGGCTCGTGCGTACGCGCCGTCAGTTCCCGCATCAGCAGCGTCGCCTCGGCCACCTCGCGCTGGGGCACGGCGGGGCCGCCGAGCACCGCGAGATGGCGGTCGAGTCGCGAACTCGTCGCGCTGCTCCCGCAGGTGATGGCAGGCACTCGCGGCCTGCTGCGCATTGCTATCTGTTCCATGTCACTCCCCACCCGTACAAGGGCACCCGGCCCGGGCAGGCTAACCCTATCGCCCCGCCACGACACCCGTGTATCCCGCCGACGGGATTCACCGCACTCGTACGAGGGTTGACGGTCACTGTCCGAATCCATCTGATTCCAGGGCGAGTTGGACAGCACTCGAACACCTGCCGAACCATCACGAACCATCCTGCACCCCGGCCCCTCGGTCTCGGACCGGAAGGCCGGTGTGATCTCCGACACCAAGATCGTCGGGACGCTCCCGCCGACGGACCGGGGCCAGGAGGGCGCCCCTCGGGCTACCGTGGATCCATGACGGTGATCGCGGGTCGTTACCGGCTTCTGGACGTCCTCGCCGAGGGGGCGACGGGCACCGTCTGGCGCGCCCTGGACGAGTCGCGCATGCGCGAGGTGGCCCTCAAGGAGCTCCGGCTCCCCGACGGCGTCCCCGCGGGCGACGTCCCCCTCCTGTACGCGCGCCGCGAGCGCCGGGCGCGCGCGGCCGCCCGGCTCTCCCACCCCGCGGTGGTGACGGTCCACGGCGTCGCCACCGAGGACGGCCGGCCCTGGATCGTCATGGAACTGGTCCGCGGCCTCACCCTCGCCGAGACCCTCGACGCGGGCGACCCCCTCCCCCCGCGCGAGGCGGCGCGCGTCGGCCTCGACGTCCTCGGCGCGCTGCGCGCGGCCCGCGAGGCGGGCGTCCCGCACCGGGGCGTGGCACCGCGCCACGTCCTCCTCGGGAACGACGGGCGGGTCGTCGTCACGGGCTTCGGCAGCGACCCGGGCGCCGGCCCCTCCGCCGGTGGCACGGGCGCCGGCCCCGCCGGCGGTGTCCTCGGCAGCGGCTCCGCGGCTCCCGGCGGTCCACCGGGACCGGACCTGCGGTCGCTCGGCGCTCTGCTCGACGCGGCGGCGGGCGCCAGGATCGGGCCTCTGGGCGCGCTGATCGAGGAGTTGCTGGGGTCCGAACCGCCGGCCCCGGACCGTGTCGAGCGGGAGCTGCGGCAGTTGTCCGGCCAGGCGTCCGGGCCGACCCCGCCCGTCCGTCCCGGATCCGGACGGGGCCGCGACAACAGCCGTACCGCCCGGAAGGGTTCCCCTGCCAGTGAACGGGCGGCCGGATCGGGAGGCGGACCGGGTCGCGGACCGGGAGGTGGACCGGGAGGCGGACCGGCACGCGGACCGGGAGGCGGGTCCGGAGACGGGCCGGGAGGCGGGTCGGGAGACGGCTCCGGAGGGGGCTCGGGAGACGGGCCCCGCCCCGTGACGGCTCGCCTCCGGGACCCCCGGACGGGTGCGCCCCGACGGGGACCCGTCCTGGTGGCCGGGGTCGTCGGGGCGCTGCTGATCGCGGGGGCGCTGACGTATCACGTGGTGCGGGACGGCGGTTCGGGCGCCGGGCCGGAGCGGGGCGGGGCGACGAGCACCGCTCCGGCCGGTCCCGGCGCCACGGGTACGGGCGACGGCCCGGTTACACCGCGCCGTTGAAGGAGGGCAGGTAGCCGCCGGACTGGCCGGCCGCGGTCGGGTGGTACGACTCCCCGACGTTGAGCCAGTTGAGGCTGTGGAGCCAGGCGGAGCCGGAGCAGATCTCGTGGCCGGTGAAGGGCGGGACGACGCTGGCGAAGGCGAAGCCGTGGTCGGCGGCGCGCTTGGCGACGGCCGCGTTGAGGTAGTCGGAGGCGCCGTTGATGGCGCTGCGCTCGCCCTCGCTGAGGCCGGCGATGCAGCTGCCGTTCAGCTGGTAGAAGCGCGGGTAGCCGAGGACGACGACGCGGGCGGCGGGTGCCTTGTTCCTGATGGCCGTGTAGACGGAGTCGAGCTTGCCGGGAAGCGTGGTGTCCACGTAGCTCTTGGCCTGATTCACACGGCTGATGCAGGTGGCCTCGGACTGGAGCACACAGGTCGTCATGACGTCGGCGAATCCGGCGTCATTTCCCCCGATCGTGATCGACACCAGGTCGGTGGCGGACGAGAGGGGTCCGAGCTGGTTGGCGGTCACATCACCCGTTCGGGCGCCGGAGCAAGCGGTGAAGGCGAACGACGAGGGGGCGTTGGCGTTCTTCCAGAGGACCGGGTACGCCTTCGTGGAGCGCTTGCAATCGCCGCTGGCGCTGTCGTAGCTGCCGGCACCGACGCCGGAGGAGTACGAGTCCCCCAGGGCCACGTAGTCGAGCGCGGCGGTCTCGGCGGCCTGTGCCGCGCTCGCCCCGGTGAGGGCGAGGACGGCACCGAGCAGGAGCGAGGACGAGAGCGCGGTGAATCGGGACAGTCTCATGGAACCTCCTGTAGCAGGGTCTCTGCGTTACCAGGTAGTAGCATCGGATCCGCCGCGCCGGAAGTGTTCATGTCAAAACTGGGGGTCGACAGCCCCCGATCCTCCGTCAGCGACCGTCGAGATCCGGCCACTCCGCACCGAACGGCGCGGAGAACGTCCCGTTCAAAACACAGTGCGCGGAATGCCCGGTTGCCGGATCATGGGCGCCATGGCTGACACCCCACCAGCACCGTCCGAGCCGCAGCGGTCGCTGCCGATCCGGCTCAACCTCGACGACAGCGACTCGCCGTCGGACGTCGTCGACGCGCTGTTCCTCGGCCGCTTCGCGACCGGCGAGCAGCCCCACTCGCACAGCACCACCGTGGACCGGGTCAAGCCCGAGGCGACGCTCCTCCCGGCGGGCGCCCGGGTGTTGCGGGCCGCGAAGGACGACGACCGCAGCGCCCTGCTCGCCGAGGGCGACGGCTGGACGCTGCTGGTCTCCCGCTGGAACCGGGGCGCGGACGTCACCGTGACGGCCGCCGACGCGGACCTGGCCGAGCGGATCCTCAAGGAGGCCACCGACGGCGCCAAGGACGAGCCCGAGCCGCAGCCCGAGAACGTGACGATGGGGTTCTGGTACGTGTCCCCCCGGCGCGGCCCGCACCGGACCACCCGGCAGATCAGCGCCGGCACGTGGGACGAGGTGCGGCCCAACTACTCGGCGCCGGTGGCCGACTCCATGGACCGCCTGATGAAGGTGACCCCCGACTCCGTCGCCGGCCGGCTCCTGCTGCTGCACGGGCCGCCCGGCACGGGCAAGACGTCCGCGCTGCGGACCCTGGCCCGGTCGTGGCGGGACTGGTGCCAGGTGGACTGCGTGCTCGACCCGGAGCGGCTCTTCAACGACGTCGGCTATCTGATGGACATCGCCATCGGGGAGGACGAGGGCACGGCGAAGGGGCGGTGGCGGCTGCTGCTCCTGGAGGACTGCGACGAGCTGATCCGGGGCGAGGCGAAGCACACGGCCGGGCAGGCCCTGTCACGGCTGCTCAACCTGACGGACGGTCTGCTCGGCCAGGGGCGCAACGTCCTGGTCGGCGTCACCACCAACGAGGACCTGGAGCGGCTCCACCCCGCCGTGGTCCGCCCCGGGCGCTGCCTGGCCCGCATCGAGGTCGGTCCGCTGACCCGGGCGGAATCGGTGCGGTGGCTGGGCCGCGAGGAGGACGTGCCGCGCGAGGGCGCGACGCTGGCGGAGCTGTTCGCGCTGCGCCGCGGCACGCCCCCGGCGGAACTCCCGGAACCCCGCACGGCGGGGGCGGGGCTGTACCTGTAGGGCCTGCGCCCCGCCGGCTCAGCTGTCGTAGGCGGCGCGCAGCGCCTCGCTCAGCGCCGCCTCCGCCGCCTCGCGGCTGAGGCCGAGACGGCGGGCCTCCTCGGCGAACTGGGCGGCGGCCGTGGCGGCCCGGCGGGTCGCCGCGTCCCCGGCGGCCGCGACGAAGGTGCCGTGACGCCCGCGCGTCTCGATCACCCCGTCCGCCTCCAGTGCCTTGTACGCCTTGGCGACCGTGTTCGCTGCGAGGCCCAGCTGCTCCGCGAGCCCTCGTACCGTCGGCAGCTTGTATCCGACCGGCAGTCTGCCCGACCGGGCCCGCTCCGAGATCTGGGCACGCAGCTGTTCGTACGGAGCGGTGGTGGATTCGTGGTCCACGGCGATGGTGAGTGTCACCCCGCCGATTCTGCCCTCACCCCGCCGGAAAATGGGAGGCGGCGGCGCACCCCCGACCCGTAGCGTGCGACCACATGACTGTGATCGTCCGTGATGTGACGGCCGGGGACGCCGACGGCTTCGCCCGGGTCCGCCGTGCCGCCCTTCCGTTCATGCTCGCGACCGCCGAGCAGTTCGCGTTCGACTGGGCGCACGCCCATCCGGCGGGCCACGAGCGTCCGCTCGTCGCGGTGACCGAGGACGGCGGGGTCATCGGGACCGCCCAGGTGCGGATCGCCCACGACGCCCCGGAGCCCGGCATCGGCTCCGTCAACGTGTACACGGACCCCGCCCACCTGGGCCGGGGCGCCGGAGCGCTGCTGCTGCGCGCCGCCGAGGAGCACCTCGCCGAGCACGGCGCGCGGACCCTGTACAGCTGGGTCCTCGACACGCCCGAGAACCTCGCCTGGGCCGGGCGCCGGGGGTACTCCCCCCGCCGCTCCGCCTACTTCCTCCGGCTCGACCTCGCCACCGCCGAACTGCCGCCTCTCCAGGCGCCGCCGGCCGGGGTCGAGCTGCTCACGGCCGAGGACTTCGCGGCCGATCCGCGGCCGCTCTTCGCGCTGGACGCGCTGACGACGGCCGACGAGCCGGGCGACGTGGGCACGGAGCTCGACGACTACGCGCACTGGCGGACGACCACCTGGGAACACCCCCTCCTCGACCGGGCGCTGACGACGGTCGTGGTGGTGGACGGCGTTCCGGCCGCGTTCAGCGCGGCGCACACGGACGGTCTGGGCCGGTACAGCTCGGCGATGACGGGCACCTCGCCCGCCTTCCGGGGCCGCGGGCTCGCCACACTCGCCAAGAACGCCTCGCTGCACCTGGCCCGCGCCGCGGGCTGCACGGAGGCGTTCACCGGGAACGACGCCGGCAACGAGCCGATGCTGGCGATCAACAAGCGGTTCGGCTACGAGATCGCGGTACGGGAGGTACGGCATGTCCGGACGATCGGTTGAGGTCACCCTGACGAAGGCGGGCCGGACGAAGATCCGCTACCCGGCCGAGGTCCTCACGGAGGACGGCGCCCGGCTCTCGGTCCGCGCCCCGTGGGCCGCCGAGGGCGTACGGGACTTCGGCTTCGTGCGGTTCGAGCCCGGCGACGTCTTCGTGGAGCACTACTGGAGCGACCGCTGGTTCACGGTCAAGGAGGTGTGGTCCGCCGACGGCGCCCTCAAGGGCTGGTACTGCGACATCACCCGCCCGGCCCTGATCGACGGCTGCGCGGTGGTCGTCGAGGACCTGGACCTGGACCTGTGGGTGTCGGCGGACGGCAGCGAGGTGCTGCGGCTCGACGAGGACGAGTTCGCCGCGAGCGGCCTCACCGCCTCCGACCCGGAGGCGGCGGCCCGCGCGGTCGTGGCCCTCGACGAGCTCGAAGTCCTCGGCCGCGAGGGCCTGATGGACCTGCTGCGCTGACCCGGCGCCCGTACGGCGGGTCCCGTACGACAGCTCCCGTACGGCGGGTCCCGTACGACAGCTCCCGTACGGGACCCGCGCCGGTGCTCGTACGGATCAGCTCTCGTGCAGCTCGACGTCCGACGCCCGCGTGGCGAGGAAGCCGGGGGTGGGCAGTCCCATCTCGCCGGTGGTGAGCTGCATGAGGGTGGCCTCGACCCGGGCGGCGCCGGGCCGGTACGCGAGGTCCTTCACGACGGCGGTGTTGACCCACGGGTGGACGCGGCCGTCGCAGATCGCCTGCGTGCCGCCGATCCCCGCGGAGTGGTCGCCCTGAACGAGGGTGGAGCTGACGAAGACGGGGCCGGCGCTGTCGTCGACGCAGAGGTACGTGCCGGACAGGGACACCGCACTGTCGGCGCCGACCGTGCCCCGTGCGTCGACGGAGAGGCCGTCGGCCCCTTCCGCGTGGGCGAGCGGGGCGACGGCGGCGGTGAGCAGGGCGGCTGCGGCAAGGGCGATGCGGACGCGCATGAGGGGGGTCCCTTCGGGATGTGGGGGATGATGCTGCCCGCCAGGGATACCGGATCAAGCCGCCCGCTGTCCGAAACTCACCCCATCGGGGGCGAGTTGGACAGCGGGCACGCATACCGTCGTACGGTCAGTGCGGGGCCCGCCGGCCGACCGCCTTCCGCAGCAGGGGCCAGGCCAGCAGGATCACGACGACCGTGTACACGGTGATCGAGAACGGCGTGTTCACCAGACCCGTCAGCGATCCGTCGCTGATCTGGAGCGCGCGGCGCAGCTGCTGTTCCGCGGCCGGGCCGAGGATCACCCCGATGACCGCGGGCAGCACCGGCAGGCCGTAACGCCGCATTCCGAGGCCGAGCAGGCCGATGACGAGCAGGATCACCAGATCCAGGGCCTCGCCTCCCACCGCGTACGCTCCGACGGCGGCGAAGAAGAGGATGCCGGCGTAGAGGTACGGGCGCGGGATGCGCAGCAGCTTGGCCCAGACGGGCGCGAGCGGCAGGTTGAGCGCGAGCAGCAGCACCATGCCGACGAACAGCGAGGCGATCAGGCCCCACACCAGCTCCGGTTCCCGCTCGAAGAGCAGCGGGCCCGGCTGGATGCCGTACTGCTGGAACGCGGCCAGCATCACGGCGGCGACGGCCGTCGTGGGCAGGCCCAGGGTCAGCATGGAGACGAGCGTGCCGGCCGCGGACGCCGAAGCCGCCGACTCGGGTCCGGCGACGCCCTCGATGGCGCCCTTGCCGAACTGGTCCTTGTGCTTCGAGAGCCGCTTCTCCGTGACGTACGACAGGAAGGTCGGGATCTCCGCGCCGCCGGCCGGGATCGCGCCGAACGGGAAGCCGATCAGGGGCCCGCGCAGCCACGACTTCCACGTCCGTCGCACATCGTCCCCGCCCAGCCAGGGACGGCCGACGGGAATGGCCTCCCCCGACGAGCGGCGCAGGTGCGCGGCGACCCACAGGGCCTCGCCGATGGCGAAGAGGCCGACCGCGACGATCACGACGTCGACGCCGTCGGCGAGCTGGAGCGAACCGAAGGTGAGGCGCTGCTGCCCGGTCATCTGGTCGAGGCCGACCAGGCCGATCGTCAGACCGACGAGGAGGGACGCGAGGCCCCGGATGCGCGACGAGCCGAGGACCGAGGTCACCGCGATGAACGCGAGGACCATGAGCGCCAGATAGTCGGGGGCACCGATGTCGACGGCCAGCGCCGCGACGGTCGGGGCGAGGACGACGAGCAGGATCGTGCCGATCATGCCGCCGGCGAAGTGGCCGACGGCGGCCGCCGCGAGCGCCTGCGCGCCCCGCCCCGCCTTCGCCATCGGATTGCCCTCGATGGCCGCGACGACGGCGGCGCTCTCGCCCGGGGTGTTGAGCAGGATCGACGTGGTGGAGCCGCCGAACATGGCGCCGTAGTAGATGCCGGCGAACATGATGAACGCGCCGGTCGGATCCAGTCCGTACGTCACCGGCAGGAGCAGCGCGACGGCCATCGCGGGGCCGATGCCGGGCAGGACGCCGATGGCGGTGCCGAGGAGCACGCCGATCGCGGCCCACAGCAGGTTCATCGGGGTGAGGGCGGTCCCGAAGCCGTCGATGAGGGAGTTCAGGGAATCCACGGGTCAGATCACTCCCATCAGCGGGCCGCCGGGCAGCGGGACGCCGAGCAGCTTGTCGAAGACGGCGTAGGTCAGGAGCGAGAGGCCGGCCGCGATCAGCGGGTCGCGGTGGAGACGGCGGCTGCCGAGGGCGTACGCCGCACCCCAGAAGAGGAGGGCGCCGGCGACGGGGAAGCCGACGGGGCCGATGAGGACCGCGAAGGCCAGGAAGACGCCGGCGAGGAGGACGACCGTGCGCCAGTCCGCGGGCTCGGTCAGGTCGACGTCCTCGCCGGCCTCGGACTCGCCGCGGCCGCCGCGCAGGACGTCGACGGTGAGGAGGACGGCGACGACGAGCAGGCCGCAGCCGACCACGACCGGGACGGTGGCGGGGCCGACGGGGCCGCGGCCGGTGACGTCCGCGTCGAGGGTGAGGGCGTCGGTGAGGACCAGGACGCCGAGGAGGAAGAGCAGGGCGCCGACGCCGAGCTCGGAACGCCCGCGCAGCAGGCCCTTGAGCGTGGTGATCACAGGCCGAGCTCCTTCAGGACGGAGCCGACCCGCCGGTCCTGCTCGGTGAGGAAGGTGCCGAACTCCTCGCCGGGCAGGAAGGCGTCGTTCCAGCCGTGGGTCTTCAGCGACTCGCGCCACTGCGGGGAGTCGTGCAGCTTCGTCACCAGACCGACGAGCTTGTCGCGCTCGGCGTCGGACAGGCCGGGCGGTGCGACGATGCCCCGCCAGTTGGTGAACTCGGTGTCGAGGCCCGCCTCGCGGAGCGTAGGGGCGTCGAGGCCGGGGACCCGCTGCGGGCCGGTGACGGCGAGGAGGCGCAGCTCCCCCGCCTTGATCTGGTCCAGGTACTCGCCGACGCCGGAGACGCCGAAGCCGACCTTGTTGCCGAGGATGGAGGCGAGGAGCTCGCCGCCGCCGTCGAAGGGCACGTAGTTGACGTCCTTCGGCGCGATCCCGGCCGCCTGCGCCATCAGCATCGGGGCGAGGTGGTCCGGCCCGCCGGGCGAGGAACCGCCCCCGACGGGCAGCTTGCCGGGATCCTTCCTCCAGGCCGCGAGCAGCTCCTGGATCGTCCGGTACGGGGAGTCCTTGCCGACCACGACGATGTCCTGCTCCTCGGTGAGCCGGGCGATCGGGGTGGTGTCGGCGAGGGTCCTGGGCGTCTCGTTGGTGTGGACGGCGCCGACGACACCGAGGCCCATGGACATGGCGAGGCGGCCGTTGCCGCGCTCGCCGACGAGCCGGGTGAGACCGACGGTGCCGCCCGCGCCGGGCAGGTTGAAGACCTCGATGTCGCCGGTGAGGCCCGCCTCCTCGGCGTTCTTCGCCGCGGTGCGGGCGGTGATGTCGTATCCGCCGCCGGGCGTGTTGGGGACCATGAAACGCAGGCCGGGTATCTGCGTACCGGTGTCGGAGCCGCTGCCCTGGCCGAGCAGCGGGGGACCCACCAGCACGAGCAACGCCGCCCCGAGGAGGGCGAAGGGGGTGCGCAACCGCACGGGAGCCGCCTCTCAGGTAGAGGGATGAGGGGTGTGAGGTGGCCCACATGTTGCCGGTACGTGAAGAAGCTGTCTCTCTTCCGCAATCAACGGACGTTGTGGTCCTTGTGGTCGCGACCTAGCGTGTCCGCGTGACGAATGTGCTGGTCGTGGACGACGACTTCATGGTCGCCAAACTGCACTGCCGCTACGTCTCGGCCGTGCCCGGCTTCCGCGTGTCCGGCGTCGCCCACACCGGCGCCCAGGCCCTCCGCGCCGCCGACGACCTCCGCCCCGACCTCGTCCTCCTCGACGTCTTCCTCCCCGACATGGACGGCATCCAGGTCCTGCGCGAACTGCGCGCCGCCGGCCACGCCGTCGACGCCCTCTTCATCACCGCGGCCCGCGACGCCGGCACCATCCGCTCGGCCCTCCGCGCCGGAGCCCTCCACTACCTGATCAAGCCCTTCAGCCAGACCGCCCTCCACGAACAGCTCCGCCACGTCGCCTCCCTCCGCACCCGCCTCGACGACCTCGACGAAGCCCGCCAAGAAGACGTCGACCACATCTTCGGCACCCGCCCCCGCGCCTCCCGCGAACTCCCCAAAGGCCTCGCCGCCCACACCGCCGACCTCGTCGACTCCGTCCTCCGCGCCCACCCCCAAGGCCTCTCCGCCACCGAGTGCGCCGCAGCCGGCTCCCTCTCCCGCGTCAGCGCCCGCCGCTACCTCGAGTACTTCGCCCAAACCGGCCGCGCCGAAATCACCCTCCGCTACGGCGGCACCGGCCGCCCAGAACGCCGCTACCGCCGCCTGGGCTGACGCCCGGCCCGGTGCGCGTCCCGCCTCCCCGCCGGCGGTTCGGTCCCTGTTCCTCAGCCGCTTCTTACCCCGGCCTTAACGGGGTCCTAAGGATCGCCGTCTCCCGCTCCCCGAGGGCTTTTTCGCTGCTTCGGGCGGCTAGCTTCCATGGCAACCCCCCACACCACCCTCGTGAAGGAGTTGTCCCCATGACCTCTCGCCGTACGACCGCCGCTCTGACCACCTCCGCGGTGCTGGCCCTGTCCGGGCTGGGGTCGGGAGCCGCGTTCGCGCACGGGTCGATGACGGATCCGGTGAGTCGGGTGGCGGCGTGTTATGCGGAGGGGCCGGAGGCGCCGAGGTCGGGGGCTTGTGGGGCGGCGGTGGGGGTGGGGGGGACGCAGGCGTTCTATGACTGGAACGGGGTGAACATCGCGAACGCGGCGGGGAAGCACCGGGAGTTGGTTCCGGACGGGAAGTTGTGCAGTGCGGGGAACGAGAAGTACCGGGGGCTGGATCTGGCGCGGGCGGACTGGCCGGCGAGCAGGATGACGGGCGGGGCGCACACGTTCCGTTACAAGGGGACGGCGCCGCACAAGGGGTCGTTCGCGTTGTACGTGACGAAGGACGGGTACGACCCGTCGAAGCCGTTGAAGTGGTCGGACCTGGAGGAGGAGCCGTTCGTGACGGTGACCGATCCGGGGACGGAGAACGGCGACTACGTGTTCCGGGGGACGGTGCCGGAGAAGGTCGGACGGCACCTGATCTATTCGGTGTGGCAGCGGTCGGACTCGCCCGAGGCGTTCTACACGTGCTCGGACGTGGTGTTCGGGAAGGACGGCGGTGGTACGGCTCCGGCGCCGACGGCGTCCGCGCCGAGCGAGGAGCAGATCGAGGAGGGGCGGGACGAGTCGTCGGTCGAGCACGGCGGGCACGGGGACGGTGACGCGGCGACGGGAGCGGGAGAGACCGCCGCCGTGCCGGCTCCCTCGGGTGAGGCGACCACGGAGGCCGCCACCGCCGCCCCCAACGTGCCCGCGCCCGCGGCCGGTTCGGGCTCCGGGGTGGAGTTGGCCGAGACCGGTGGGGACGGCGCCACGCCGTATCTGGCGGTGGGTGGCGCCGTCGGGCTCGCGCTGGGGGCGGTGGTGCTGTTCGGGGCGGGGCGGCGGCGCCGGGCGGAGCGGTAGGGGTCAGCCGAGGACCGAGAGGCAGGTCGTCGGGGTGGCGTGGGCGGGGTCGAGGGCGTTGGCGACTTCGTGGAAGGTGACGCGGTCGACCGTGCCGATGGCGACGTGCTCGGAGAGGTCGAGGGCGCACTTGTCCTGGATGAGGACGTTGGTGACGTTCGGGCCGCTCAGGAACTGCGAGCGCCACGGGGTGACGACTTCGTCGTACTGGCTCGCGATGACGTGGTAGCGGACGCCGGGGACGGTGTCGCCGCCTTCGTTGAGCTTGGTGATGAAGGCGGAGCCGGCGATCTGGTCGGCGAGGCCGGGGGTCGTGGAGCTGATGAGGTCCTCGGCGCCGGGGAAGTACGGCAGGAGCTTGGTGAGGCCGAGGAGGGTGGTGCCGTGGTTGTCGGGGGCGATGCCGACGAGCGCGTTCACCTTCTCGGCCCCGCCGAGGAACTTGAGGTACCAGCGGGGCATCATGCCGCCCTGCGAGTGGCCGACGAGGTCGGCTTCGGGGGCGCCGGTGGCGGCGAGGACCTGGTCGACGTAGGTGTCGAGCTGGCCGGCGGAGGCGGCGATGGGGCCGAGGCCGTTGAAGAACGGCACGCCGGGCAGCTGGCCGTAGTCGAGTGAGAAGACGCAGTAGCCGCGGTTGACCAGGTAGGGCGCGAGGCCGAGCCAGTTGTCGACGGAGTTGCCGAAGGTGCCGTGGACGAGGACGACCGGGCGCGGGTGGGCGGCGGAGGGCTTGCAGGAGAAGTCGTTCCAGCCACGGCTGGGGGCGGTGGTCTCCGTCTGGGCCGAGGCGGACGCGGTGGGGGCGAGCATGGCGGCGGCGGTCAGCAGGAGGACGGACAGTGCTCTGACGGCGTACTTCCAGGACTTCCGGGGCGTTCGCGCTGTACGAACGGTTCGCGCCGTGTTCGCTGTTCGCGCCGTAGGTGCTGTTCGTGCCGTTCTGGACGTTCTGGACGTTCGGGGCAGCATCGGGCGATCTCCTTGCGGCTCAAGGGGATGGTGGGGGTGCTGTGCCCTGCGGTCCGGACCACAAGTGGGGATGCGCGGTGGGGATGCGCTTCAGCCAAGCTACGCACGGGTAGCCTCGACTGGGAAGTTACGCGTCGGTAAAAAGTGGGGGTGTCGCCGTCAGGCGGCCTGACGGCCCGCCAGCGAGCCCGGCAGCACCGCCCGTCGGCCGAACTTCGCCCGTGCCCGGTCCGCCGCCGCCTCGATGCGGCGGGCCTTCTCGTCCGCCGGGTCCAGGGACAGCTGGTGGGCGGCCCCTTCGGCGTCCGTCAGGCCTTCGGCGCGGAGCGCGATGCCCCGGACCCTGGCCCGCTGGAGGCCGAGGGAGTCGTGGACGGCGTACGCGAGGGCGGTGAGCGCGGCGGAGTGGGCGGTGGGTTCGGGCAGGGTGCGGGTCCGGGTGGTCGTGGTGCGGTCGGCGTACCGCACGGTGACCGCGAGCGAGCGGCACACCTGCCCCTCCGTGCGGAGCCGGGCGCCGAGCTCGGTGGCGAGCGAGAGGAGGGCCCGGCGCTGCGCCGGGCGGTCGGTCTCGTCGTGCGGGAAGGAGCGTTCGGCGGCCGTCGACCGGGAGACGGCGTTCGGGACGACGGGGGTGCGGTCGATGCCCTGGGCGCGTTCCCACAGTTCGCGGCCGGTCTTCGCGCCGACGAGTCGCTGGAGCACGGCGAGCGGGGCGTCCGCGACGCGGCCGGCGGAGTCGAGTCCGTAGCCGCAGAGGGTACGGGCGGTGGTGCGGCCGACGCCGTCGAGCGCGACGACCGGCCGGTCCCGCAGGAAGGCCGCCGGGTCGTCGACGACGAGGGTGACGCCGGGCCGGGCGTCGCGGGCCGCCATCCGGGCCAGCATCGGGTTGGGGCCGGCGCCGATGACGCAGTCGACGCCGTACAGCGCGAGCGCCCTGACGCGGATCACCGAGGCGAGTTCGGCCGGGCCGCGGCCGAAGTAGCGCAGCGCGCCGCTCACGTCGGCGAGCGCCTCGCAGGGCGGGGCCGCCTCGACGAGGGGGGTGAACTCGCCGAGCAGGTCGATCAGCCGGGGCAGTGCCGTCTCGGTCCCTCCGCCTTCGGAGGAGGCCGGTTCGAGGCGGAACCGTACGCAGAGGATCATCCGGCGCTCCCGGGGCTGCTGTGCCAGAGCTTTCGCGCCGGTGTGGCGGCGCCCTCCCCGGCGGGCCGGAGGTCGGCCCAGGGGTTCATCTCGTAGCCGGTGGGCATCGTGATGCGGCGGCCGTTGTCGGTGCTCTCCGCGGCGGGCGCCGTCTCGGCGAGCCGCTCCCCCACCGCGTGCAGGCCGCCGGCGGCGCGGAGTTCGGCGAGTTCGGCGAGGTTCCAGGCGGCGGAGCCGACGACGCTGAGGCTGCGCGGGCCGCGCCGCTGCACCACGCCCCGGACCAGGAGCAGCCAGGAGTGGAAGACGGTGTGGGCGCAGCGTTCGTGGGCGTCGTCGAAGAAGGCGAGGTCGACCAGGCCGGTGCCGTCGTCGAGGGTGCTGAAGATGACGCGTTTGCCGGAGCGGATGGGCGGGGTCTGGGTGGCGGCCTTGGCGCCGGCGACCAGGACGGTCCGGCCATGGGGGGTGTCGCGCAGCCGTTGGGCGGTGACGACGCCGAGTTCGCGGAGGAAGGCGTGGTGGTCGTCCATGAGGTGGCGGGAGGCGTCCATGCCGAGGATGCCGAGTTCGGCGCTGAGGCGTTCGGTGTCGTCGAGGTCGGGCAGGCCGATGGGGGCGGTCTTCCCGCCCTGGGCGAAGGGGAGTTGGCCGCCGTGGGAGGCGGCTCCGCGCTGGATGCGCCGGAGTTCGGTGAGGTGGAGCAGGAGGTCGCGGCGGTTGGCGCCGAAGGCGTCGAGGGCGCCGACCTGGGCGAGGCGTTCGGCGACGGGGGTGCGGGGGCGGGCCCGTTCCCAGAAGTCGAGCAGGGAGGCGTAGGGCTGTCCGGCCTCGATCCGGCCGCTCTCGGCCTCGCTGATGCCGTGGACGTCGGTCAGGCCGAGCCGGAGGCCCCACCGCGCCGGGCCATCGGACACCAGTTCGATACGGTGGGCGACCGCCGACCGGTTCACGTCGAGGGGCAGCACCGGCACCCCGCGCCGGCGCGCGTCCGCGAGCAGTAGCCGCTTGGGGTACATGCCGGGGTCGTGGGTGAGCAGCCCGGCGTAGAAGGCGGCCGGGTGGTGCGCCTTGAGCCAGGCCGACTGGTAGGTCGGCACGGCGAAGGCCACCGCGTGCGCCTTGCAGAAGCCGTACGAGCCGAAGGCCGCCACGATCTCCCAGGTGCGGGCGACGACGTCGGGGTCGTATCCGCGCTCCGCGGCCCGCCGGGCGAACCACGTCCGGATCCGGCCCTGCGATTCCGGGTCCGAGAGCCCGCGCCGCACCTGGTCGGCCTCGGCCCGGTCGCAGCCGGTCATGATCCGGACGATCTCGATGATCTGCTCGTGGAAGACGACCACGCCGTACGTCTCCTTCAGCGTCTCCTCCAGGTCGGGGTGCGGGTAGCGGACGGGGGCGCGGCCGTGCCGGGCCTCGATGAAGGGGCGGACCATGTCGGCGGCGACCGGTCCGGGCCGGAAGAGCGAGATGTCGACGACGAGGTCGTGGAAGGTCGCGGGCTGGAGCCGGCCGACCAGGTCGCGCTGGCCCGGCGACTCGATCTGGAAGCAGCCGAGGGTCTCGGTGGAGCGGATGAGCCGGTACGTCTCGGGGTCGCCGTCGGGGATCGCGGCGAGGTCCGGCCGTGTGCCGGTGGCGCGCTCGACCTCGGCGACGGCGTGGGCCATCGCGGACTGCATCCGGACGCCGAGGACGTCGAGTTTGAGCAGTCCGAGGTCCTCGACGTCCTCCTTGTCGAACTGGGACATGGGGAACCCCTCGCCGCTGGTGGGCACCACGGGGGTACGGGAGAGCAGCGAGGCGTCCGAGAGCAGCACCCCGCAGGGGTGCATGGCGGTGCCGCGGGGCAGCGCGTCGAGGGCCTCGACCAGCTCCCAGAGCTTCCCGTACTTGCCCTTCTCGCCCGCGAGTTCGCGCAGTTCGGGCAGTTCGTCGAGGGCGGCGAGGGCGTCCCGGGCGCGGATGTGCGGGAAGGCCTTGGCGATCCGGTCGATCTCGGCCGGGTCCATGGAGAGGGCGGCGCCGACGTCCCGTACCGCGTGGCGGACCCGGTAGGTCTCGGGCATGGAGACGGTGGCGACCCGTTCGGTGCCGAAGCGGTCGATGATCGCCCGGTAGACCTCCAGGCGGCGGGCGGACTCCACGTCGATGTCGATGTCGGGCAGGGCGGTGCGGCGCTTGGAGAGGAAGCGTTCCATCAGCAGGCCGTGCTCGACCGGGTCGGCGTGGGCGATGCCGAGGAGGTGGTTGACGAGGGAGCCGGCGCCGGAGCCGCGGGCGGCGACCCGGATCCCCATGTCCCGTACGTCGTCGACGACCTGGGCGACCGTCAGGAAGTAGGTGGCGAAGCCGTGGTGGGCGATGACGTCCAGCTCGCGGTGCATCCGGTCCCAGTAGGCGCGCCGCTTCTCGTACCCCTTCAGGACCATGCCGGCGGCGGCCCGGGAGGCGAGGACGCGCTGGGCGGTGCGGTGCTGCGCGCCGACGAGGTACGGCTCCGGGAAGTGCGCGGAGCCGATGCCGAGGTCGTCCTCGGGGTCGACCAGGCAGGCGGCGGCGACGGCCGCGGTCCGGTCGAGCAGCCGGTGGGCGGCGTCCCGGCGGAAGCCGGCGGCCTCGACGATCCGTTCGGCGGCCGCCAGCATGCCGTCGGCGCCCTCGGACCCCTTGGACCCCTTCGCCCCTTGGGTGCCTTCGAGTCCTTTGAGCCAGGCCTCGCCGCTGTCGAGCCCCTTGCGGGGGTCGACGGGGACGAGTCGGCGGGCGGAGTCGAGGACGTCGGCGACCGGGCCCTGGCCGGGGTCGGCGTAGCGGACGGCGTTGGTGAGGACGGGGCGGACGCCCTGCTCGGCGGCGAAGCCGACGGTGCGGGCGGCGAGCCGCAGGGAGCCGGGCCCGGTGCCGGGGCGCCCGTGGTCGACGGCCGCCAGGCGCAGTGCGTCGCCGTACCGCTCGCGCCAGGGGGCGAGCAGTCGGACGGCCCGGTCGGGGCGGCCGGCGGCGAGGGCGCGGCCGACGTCGGAGTCGGGGCCGAGCAGGACGGTCAGGCCCTCGTCGCCCAGGTCGGGCCAGGCGGCCAGGGGGCTGCCGCCGTCGGCGCGGGTGCCGGCGCGGTGGGCGGCAGTGATCATCGCGCAGAGCGAGGCCCAGCCGGCGCGGGAGCGGGCGAGGAAGAGGGCGCGGGGCGCGGACTCGTCGACGAAGGCCCCTCCGCGCACGGGTACCCGCCGGGTGGAGCCCTGGTCGGGGGCGGGCGTCGACCATCCGGCGGCCTCGCCGGTTCCGGGCCGCCCGCGGCCCTGGCCCGTAGTACCGCCGTGGCCGGCCGGGGGGCGGCCGGACCCGGCCGGGGCTCCGCCCGGCGCGGCCGCCTCGTACGCGAGGTCCACGCCGAAGAGGGGGCGGATGCCTTCCTTCGCGCACGCCTTCGCGAAGCGGACGGCGCCGGCGAGGGTGTCGCGGTCGGTCAGGGCGAGGGCGTCCATGCCCCGTTCGGCGGCGCGTGCGGCCAGTCGTTCGGGGTGCGAGGCGCCGAAGCGCGGGGAGAAGCCCGACGCGGTGTGCAGGTGCGTGAATCCCGGCATGACTGGCGCACCTCCCGCACTCCGCATCGAATTCGTACGTACGTTCCCACCCCCCGAACCCAGCGTAGCCTACTTTCGAACATCCGTACGATAACTCGTTCGGACCCTTCCCACCTGCGGAAACACCGCACTCCCCCGAGCCTGGGGGGCATGAGCTTCGTCGATGAACTGAAAAGCGCCGTCACCCCACGAGCCGCCCTGCTCGTCGTCGGCGTCTTCGCCCTCCAGCTCCTGTTCATCACCTCGTACGTCGGGGCCCTGCACAATCCGAAGCCCGTGGACGTCCCCTTCGGCGTGGTCGCCCCTCAGCAGCAGATCGCCGCCACCCTGAACGACCGGCTGGAGAAGCTGCCCGGCGACCCCCTCGACCCGCACGTGGTCGCGGACGAGGCAGAGGCGCGCGACCAGATCATGAACCGGGAGATCGACGGGGCCCTGATCGTCGACCCCCGGGGCCGCACCGACACCCTGCTCGTCGCCTCCGGCGGCGGCAAGGTGCTCTCCGCGACCCTGGAGGCGATGATCACGAAGCTGGAGGCGGCCAACCAGCGCCTCGTCCGGACCGTCGACGTGGCCCCGTCCTCCTCCCAGGACTTCAACGGACTCTCCGCCTTCTACCTGGTCATCGGCTGGTGCGTCGGCGGCTACATCTGCGCCGCGATCCTGGCGATCAGCGCGGGCTCGCGGCCCGCGAACCGGGAGCGGGCGATCATCCGGCTCGGGGTGCTCGCGCTCTACGCGGCGCTCGGCGGTCTCGGCGGCGCGATCATCGTCGGCCCGATCCTCGGCGCCCTGCCCGGCAGCGTCGCGGCCCTGTGGGGCCTGGGCACCCTGGTGGTCTTCGCCGTGGGCGCCGCCACCCTCGCCCTCCAGTCCGTCTTCGGGATCGTCGGCATCGGCCTGGCGATCCTGCTCATCGTGATCGCCGGCAACCCCAGCGCGGGCGGCGCCTTCCCGCTGCCGATGCTGCCGCCGTTCTGGCGGGCGATCGGCCCGTACCTGCCACCGGGCGCGGGTACCTGGTCGGCCCGCTCGATCGCGTACTTCAAGGGCAACGACATGACCGCCTCGATGGTGATCCTGTCGGTCTGGGCGATCGTGGGCGCGGCCGTCACCCTGGTGCTGTCCTCGGTGAAGCGGCATCCGAAGGCGGAGCCGATCGCCGACGAGGTGGGCGAGGTCCGCCCGTAGGGCGACACGGAAGGCCCACCCGGACACGGGCAGGAAGGCCCCCGCCGCGCGGCGGGGGCCTTCACCGTGCCGGGGCTCTACGCGCCGTAGTACGCCCGGGTCATCAGTTCCTTCATCTCGTCGATCATCGGCATCCGCGGGTTGGCGGGCGCGCACTGGTCGGCGTAGGCGTTCATCGCCTGCTGCGGCAGGGCCGCCAGGAAGGCCGCCTCGTCCACGCCCTCCTCCTGGAAGGAAGCCGGGATGCCGCACCGGGTACGGAGCTCCTCGACCGCCCTGGCGTAGGACTCCACGCCCTCCTCGGGGGTCGCGGCCGGCAGGCCGAGCATCCGCGCGATCTCCTGGAAGCGCTCAGGGGCCCGGTAGACCTCGGCCTTCGGCCACGGCACGGCCTTGTGGGTGACGGTGCCGTTGTGCCGGATGACGTGCGGGAGCAGCAGCGCGTTGGTGCGGCCGTGGGCGACGTGGAAGGTGTTGCCGAGGGTGTGGGCCATGGCGTGGACCAGGCCGGCCGGAGTCGGCGGTGACCGTGGCCGGGAGGTTCAGCGGCAGCACCGGGGCGACGATGGCGACGTCCGGGGTGAGCGTGTAGTCGGCGAGCGACCGCGAAGGGAGTGACCTCGCTGCCGGTGCCCGACGTGGTCGGGATCGCGACCAGCTTCGCCTTCTCCCCGAGCTTCGGGAAGCGGTAGGCGCGCTTGCGGATGTCGAAGAACTTCTCCTTGCTGTCCGCGAACTCGACCTCGGGCCGCTCGTACATCAGCCACATGATCTTCGCCGCGTCCATCGGGGAGCCGCCGCCCGTGCTCGCAGGCGAAGAGGTTCTTGACGGCCTTGTCCTCGAAGAGGCCGCGCCCGGTCTCCTCGACGGCGAGCTTCGCCAGGTCCCCGTGCGCGCTCAGCGCGGCGAGCGAGGCCTTCTCGACGATGTGGTCGACCTGCTCCTGGTCGAGGGTCTCGAACCGGGCGAGCGCCCCGAGGGCGTCCCGCACCAGTCCGTCCACCCTCTCCTTGGCCTCCATGGCAGGCACTCCTTCTTCGGGTCCCTATGTCTCTGATGTCTTGATTCGACACCCGGTGACCTGCGAGAAGGGGCGGAGAAAGGCCCGGAGAGAGGGGCCGGAAGTCCCATTGCGAACACATCCACCAAGGGACTTCCGGGCCCGGTGCCGCCTAGTACACGCTCACGCCGTAGGCGCTCAGCGCCTCCGTCACGGGCTGGAAGAACGTCGTGCCGCCCGAGGAGCAGTTGCCGCTGCCGCCCGAGGTCAGGCCGATCGCCCGGCTGCCCGAGTAGAGCGGGCCGCCGGAGTCGCCGGGCTCGGCGCAGACGTTGGTCTGGATCATGCCGTAGACGATGTCGCCGCCGCCGTAGTTCACGGTGGCGTTCAGACCGGTCACGGTGCCGCTGTGGATACCGGTCGTCGAACCGCGGCGGGTGACGGACATCCCGACGGTGGCGTTGGCGGCGCTGGTGATGTCGACGCTGCCGACCGTGCCGGACTTGGTCACCGAGGTGTTGGTGTAGCGCACGATGCCGTAGTCGTTGGTCGGGAAGCTCGATCCGGCCGTGGAGCCGAGCACGGTCGTACGGGACGAGTTGGAGTACCAGGTGCCCGCGCCGTCGGTGCAGTGGCCGGCGGTGAGGAAGTAGTAGTTCCCCGCGCTGTCCTTGACGTTGAAGCCCAGCGAGCAGCGCCAGCTGCTCGCGTAGATGGCGTCGCCGCCGGAGATCAGCTTGTTGAACCTGCCGGGGGTGCGCTCGACGCGCAGCGCGCCGGCGTTGGCCCCCGCCTGCCGCTTGATCTTCGCGATCTCGGCCGGGGAGACGGTGGAGTCGACGGTGACGACCACCGTGCCGCTCGCCGGGTCGACGCGCCAGGCGGTGCCGGCCACGTCGGCGGCGAGGACGGCGTCGCCCGCGGCGGTGAGCTGGGCGGCGCCGAAGGTTCCGGCGGAGTCGGCGCTGGCGGCGGGGACGGCGAACGCCGCGGCGGCGGCGAGCCCGGTCGCGACGGCGAGCATCCGGATGTTACGCGTGGGGGTGGTGCGCATGGTCCTCACTTCTCGTTCCTCCAGAGGGGAATGGGGGGCCCGCAGTGGGGTGTCGGACCCGTGAGGCGCGGCCAGGGGCCGGCGCTGTGGGGGGAGTCTCGGGCCGTACGACTTCACGCCGCAAGGGCGTCTTTCAGCCGTACGGCCTTCAACTGGCAAGCTACGTACAGGAGTTGCTCAACGAGTAGGGGTCGCTCAGTACAGGCTCACGTTGTACTTGGCGAGCGCCTCGGGCACCGGCTGGTAGAACGTGGTGCCGCCGGTCGAGCAGTTGCCGCTGCCGCCGGAGGTGATGCCGAGCGCCTTGGTGCCGTCGTAGAGCGCGCCGCCGGAGTCGCCGGGCTCGGCGCAGACGTTGGTCTGGATCATGCCGCGCACGGTGCCGCCGCCGGAGTAGCGGACGGTGGCGTTCAGCCCGGTGACGGTGCCGCTCCGGGTGCCGGTGGTGGAGCCGGAGCGCTTGACGGCCTCGCCCACGTAGGCGTCGGCCGCGGTGAAGCCGCCGGTGTGGGCGAGCGAGGTGTTGTCGTAGCGGACCAGGGCGTAGTCGTTGCCCGGGAAGCTGGACCCGCTGGTGGCGCCGATCAGCGTGGACTGGGCCGAGTTGGCGTACCAGGTGCTCACCACGTTGCCGCAGTGCCCGGCGGTGAGGAAGTAGTACGTGCTGCCGCTGCGGACGTTGAAGCCGAGCGAGCAGCGGTAGCCGTTGCCGTAGATGGCGTCCCCGGCCGCGAGCAGGGGCTTGAAGACGCCGGGGGCGCGCTGGACGCTCAGCGCCCCGGCGTCGGCGCCGACCGCCCCGCGGATCCTGGCGATGCCCTCGTCGGTGACGGTGGAGTCGACGGTGACGACGACCCGGCCGGCGGCTCTGTCCACGTACCAGGCGGTGCCGCCGACACCGGCGGCGTCGACGGCGGCGTCGGCGCGGGCGAGCAGGGCCGCGGCCGCGGGGCCGGGGGCGGGGGCGGCCTGGGCGGCGGGGAGGCCGAGGGCCGTGACGGCGGCGAGGCCGGCGGCGACGGCGAGCAGGCGGGTGCGGGTGTTCCTCACTGTGCTCCTCACTGTTCTCCTTCTGGAAGAAAACGGAGGGGCCCGTGGGTGGCGGGCCCGTGAGGCGCCATCAGGTGTCGTGTCCCTGACATGCACCACGAGTGATAGTGGCCCTCTCGGCGAGAACGCACAAGACCGCCGCGCGGGCGGGCGCCCCCGGCCGTCCTGGCCGGGGGCGCCCGTCATCCGTACACCCGCGGGAAAGCCCACGTCAGGCTCGGTTCGGCCGCCGCTCCCCGGCCGCCACGGCGGTGTCGAGCGTGTTCCCGGGCGGCGGGAAGGGGCAGAGGAAGTGGTCGGCGAAGGCACACGGCGGCAGCAGCGCCCGGTTGAAGTCCACCGTCACCGAGCCGTCCGCCGCCGGGGCCTCCGGCCGCAGGAAACGGAAGCGGTAGCTGTCCCGGCCGCTGGTCGCGTCCGCGAAGACCGCCCACAGCGTGCCGTCGTCCTCGACCGCCACCTGGAGGGTGTGCTCCCCGCCGTGCAGCTCGAAGGAGAGCTCACCGGCCAGCCCCAGACCCCGCTCCCGGCCGTCGGCGTTCTCCACCCGCACATGACGCCTCGCCTCGTACGGCCGGTAGGTGCCGGGCACCACCCAGCGCTCGTCGTACGGGGTGGCCTCGATGCCCCGGAAGGCGCGGCGCGCCTCCGCGCCGGGGTCGAAGTCCCGTACCGCCCACAGCCCTTCGCGCCGCAGCAGGACGAGCCGCCGGCCCGCCGCCTCGACCCGGGACTCGTGGATCGGGCCGTGGTCGGCGCCCAGCCGGACCGTGCCGGCGAAGGGCTTGCCGTCGACGGTCAACCCGTCCCCGGCGTCCGCCGTCAGGACCACCTCGTCCCCGTCCTCCCGCCACTCGCCGGGAACGGCCGGAATTCGCCCCTCCGGGACGTCCGAGAGCCAGTGGGTGCCCGCGAGGGAGAGCGGGCCGTACGAGGAGGAGACCGCGGCCTCCCGCTGCTCGTGCCAGTGCTGCCAGTCCTGCCGTGGATCCGTGCTCATGGTGTCCGACCCTTCCATACGGGTGCGGGAAGCCCGAGGTGCGACCGCAACGTGGTGCCGGAGTACTCCGTACGGAAGACCCCGCGTTCCTGGAGCAGCGGGACGACCCGGTCGACGAAGTCGTCGAGGCCGCCGGGGGTGAGATGGGGGACGAGGATGAAGCCGTCGGCCGCGTCCGCGGCGACGAACTCCTCCAGGGCCGCCGCCACCGTCGCCGGGGAGCCCACGAAGGACTGCCGGCCGGACGACTCGATGACCGTCTGCCGGATCGACCACCCCTTCGCCTCCGAGAGCGCCCGCCACTTCCGGGCCACCGCCACGGGATCGGCGACCCGCACCCGGCCCTGGACGAGCGCCGATTCGGGGTCGGGGTCGACGTCCGGGAGCGGCCCGTCGGGGTCGTAGCCGGACAGGTCGCGGCCCCAGACCTGCTCCAGGGCGATGATCGCGTTCTGCGGGGAGACCTGCTGCCGGCGGATCTCGGCGGCCCTCTCCTGTGCGTCGGCGTCGGTGTCGCCGAGGACGTAGGTCACCCCCGGCATGATCTTCAGGTCCCCGGGCGCCCGTCCGTACCGGGCGAGCCGCGCCTTCACGTCGGCGTAGAACTCCCGGCCCGCCTCCAGGGTGGAGTGCCGGGTGAAGATCACGTCGGCCGCCGAGGCCGCGAACTCCCGCCCCTCGGCGGAGTCCCCCGCCTGGATGACGACCGGATGCCCCTGCGGGGAGCGCGGGACGGTGAACCCTCCGCCGATCCGGAACTGCGGCCCGCTGTGGGCGAAGGGCCGCTGGGCGCCGTCCGGTGTCCAGGAGTCCCACAGCTCCCGGGCGGTCGAGACGAACTCGGCGGCCCGCGTGTACCGGTCGCCCCGGTCCAGGTAGCCGCCGCGCCGGAAGTTCTCGCCGGTGAAGGCGTCCGAGGAGGTGACGACGTTCCAGCCGGCCCGGCCCGCGCTGAGGTGGTCGAGCGAGGCGAGGCGCCGGGCCAGTTCGTACGGCTCGTTGAAGGTGGCGTTGACCGTGGCGGCCAGGCCGAGCCGGTCGGTGACGGCGGCCAGCGCGTTCAGGACGGTGATCGACTCCGGTCTGCCGACGACGTCCAGGTCGTGGATGCGCCCCGCGTGCTCGCGCAGCCGCAGCCCCTCGGCCAGGAAGAAGAAGTCGAACAGACCGCGCTCCGCCGTCCTTGCGAGGTGCTCGAACGAGGAGAAGTCGATCTGCGAGCCGGACCGCGGATCCGCCCAGACGGTGGTGGAGTTGACGCCGGGGAAGTGCGCGGCGAGATGGATCCGCCGCCCGCCCCGGCTCATGCGGACGCCGCCGTCGTCGCGTACTGGCTGACGGGACGGGCGAGGCCCAGGTGGTCGCGGAGGGTGGCGCCCTCGTAGGCCGTACGGAACAGGCCGCGGTCCCTGAGCCGGATCGCCGTCCCCGCGGCGAACAGCTCCAGGTCGCGCTCCGGCACGGTCGGCACGAGGTGGAAGCCGTCCACCGCCCCGCCCCCGTGCCAGCCGGCGATCAGTTCGGCGAGCGCCCCCGGCCCGCCCTCGTACGCGTCGAGGTCCACGGTCAGCGAGAGCAGCACCCGCAGCTGCCCGGGGTCCCGGCCGTGGGCGCGGGCCGTCCGGTGCAGCTCGGCGCGGAGGGCGGCGGCCTCCTCGGCCGAGGAGGCCCGGATCAGGACCACGTCGGCGTGGTGGGCGGCGGTGTCCCGGGCGGCCGGGCGGGTGGCGTCGACGACGGTCACCGGGTTGCCCTGCGGGGGCCGGGGGACGATCGAGGGTCCCTTGACCGAGAAGGTCGCGCCCTGGAAGTCCACGTGGTGCAGCTTGCGGCGGTCGACGAAACGGCCGGTCGCCACGTCCCGTATCTCGGCGTCGTCCTCCCAGCTGTCCCACAGCTTGCGCGAGACCTCGGCGACCTCGCCCGCCTCCTGCCAGAGCTCGGCGGTCGGCGGGGCCGGGCGGCGGCCGAAGAGCCGGGCCTCGGCGCCGGTCGGGGAGACCTCGATCCGCCAGCCCGCCCGGCCGCGGCTCACCCAGTCGAGGGTGGCGACGGCGGCCTGGACGTGGAAGGGCTCGGTGTGGGTGGTGGTCACCGTCGGGACGAGGCCGACGAAGCGGGTCTCGGGCGCGACCCGGGCGAGGACGGCGAGGGCGTCCAGGCCGGGCCGGGCGAAGGAGTCGTCGTGGGTGACGAAGTCGAGCGCGGCGGCCTCGGCGAGCCGGGCGAGCGCGACCGTACGGGCGGCGGTGTCCGGGCCCGGGCCGGGCCGGCCGGAGCCCGGGGCGAGCTCGGCGGCGAGGTGGAGGGGTCGTGTGCTGGTCATGCGGTCTCTCTCGGAGCGGGTTCGGAACGGGGTCGGAGTCGGCTCGGAACGGGGTCGGAGTCGGCTCGGAGCGGGTTCGGAGGCGGTTCGGAACGGGTTCGGGGCGGTTCGGAGAACAGGGCGGGGAGGGCTCAGTTCTCGGTGCGGGGCAGGCCGGGCGGGTTGATCTCCGACTTCTGCACGGCCTCGCTGCTCAGACCCCACCGCTTGAGGACCTCGGCGTAGGTGCCGTTCTCGACCAGGTGGTCGATGGCGGCCGCGTAGGCGGCGACGAGGCCGCTGTCCTTCTTCGTGGTGGCCGCGATCTTGCCCTGGAGTCCGGCGCCCGCCCCGGAGAACTTGCCGACGGCCTCGGTCTGTCCGGCGGAGGCCACGTGGTAGGCGACGGTGGGGTTGGGGCCGAGGTAGCCGTCGATGCGGCCGGACTGGAGGGCGAGGTAGTAGTCCGTGGTGTTGTCGTAGTACTTGATGTCGACGCCCTTGCGGCCGGCCTTCTCGTTCTGCCGGGACCAGTCGACGAGGATCTTCTCCTGGTTGGTGCCGGAGCCGACCGCGATCCGCTTGCCCGACACGTCCTCGGGGCCCTTCACCGTCCAGCCGGAGCCCTTCTTCGCCTCGAAGGCGAGGTCGTCGAGGCGGTAGGTGGCGAAGTCGTACTTGTCCTTGCGCTCCTCGGTGACGGTGACGTTGGAGAAGACGGCGTCGTACTTGCCGCTGTCCAGTCCGACGAAGAGGTTCTCCCAGGACACCGGGTCGAACTCGGGCTTCAGGCCGAGGGTGTCGGCGACGAGGGTGGCCAGATCGAGCTCGACGCCGATCAGCGTCTTGTCGTCGGTGGCACGGAAGGCGAGCGGCGGGTTGCTCTTCGCGGAGACGCCGAGGACCAGGGTGCCTCTCTTGCGGACGGCCTCGGGGAGCTTCCCGGCGATGGCGTCGACCTTGGCGGTGTGGACGCGCTTCTGGTCGGGGCCGATGTTGATGCCGGTGCCCTTACCGCCCTCCGGCTTGATCTCGTCGACGGCGCCGTCGCCCGAACCGCAGGCGGTGACGAGCCCGAGGGCGGTGAGCGAGGCGAGGGCGGCGAGGAGGGTGCGACGGGACGTCATGGCGGTGCTCCTTGAGTGCGAGGGAAACGCGGGTGCGTAGGAAACGCGGGTGCGTGGGAAACGGGGGTGCATGGGAAACGCGGGTGCGAGGGAAACGCGGGAGAGAAGTGGTCGAACGCGGGGAGGGGAGAAGCGGTCAGAGGACCTTGGAGAGGAAGGCGCGGGTGCGCTCGTGGCGCGGGCTGTCGAGCACCTCGGCCGGCGGCCCCTGTTCGACGATCCGGCCCTCGTCCATGAAGACCACGGTGTCGGCGACCTCGCGGGCGAAGCCGATCTCGTGAGTGACGACGATCATGGTGGTGCCGGAGGCGGCGAGGTCCTTGATGACGTCGAGCACCTCGCCGACCAGCTCGGGGTCGAGCGCGGAGGTCGGCTCGTCGAAGAGCAGCAGGCCCGGTTCGAGGGCGAGCGCACGGGCGATGGCGACCCGCTGCTGCTGTCCGCCGGAGAGCTGCTTGGGGTAGGCGTCCGCCTTGTCGGCGAGGCCGACACGGTCGAGCAGGCTCCGGGCCGCGGCCGCGGCCTCCTTGCGGGGGCGTTTGAGGGCCGAGACGGGGGCCTCGACGATGTTCTCCAGGACGGTGAGGTGCGGGAAGAGGTGGAAGTTCTGGAAGACGAAGCCGATCCGGGTGCGCTGCTTGAGGATCTCGCGCTCGCGCAGCTCGTACAGCTTGTTGCCGGAGCGGCGGTAGCCGACGAGGACGCCGTCGACGCTGACCGTGCCGCCGTCGACCTTCTCCAGGTGGTTGATGGTCCGCAGGAGGGTGGACTTGCCGGAGCCCGAGGGGCCGAGGACGACGGTGACCTCGCCCGCCCGGACGTCGAGGTCGATGCCGCGCAGGACGTGGAGCGGGCCGAAGTTCTTGTGGACGGCGCGGATCTCGACCTTGGCGGTGGTGGTGTCGGATCCGGCCGCGCTGTCGGCGGTGGTGACGGAGCTCATCGGACGCTCCCCTTCGCGTAGTGGCGTTCGACGTAGTGCTGGACGACGGAGAGCGCGGTGGTGAGCAGGACGTACCAGGCGGTGGCGACCATCAGGAGCGGGACGACCCGGCCGTTGCGGCCGTAGACGACCTGCACCTGGTAGAAGAGTTCGCCGATCGCCATGACGGAGACGATCGAGGTGCCCTTGAAGAGCGAGATGATCTCGTTGGCGGCGTTGGGCAGGATCGAGCGCATCGCCTGCGGCAGCACGATCCTCCGGACCTGGCGGAGCCGGGGGATGCCGAGGGAGGCCGCCGCCTCCAGCTGGCCCTCGTCCACCGCGAGTACGCCGCCCCGGACGATCTCCGCCGCGTACGCCGCCTGGTGCAGGGCGAGCCCGAGGACCGCGGCGCCCATCTCGCCGACCAGGCCCATCGTGTCGAAGGAGAGGAAGCTCGGCCCGAAGGGGATGCCGATGCTCAACTCCTTGTACAGGTAGGCCAGGTTGAACCAGAAGAGCAGCTGGACGATGAGCGGGATGGAGCGGAACGCCCAGATGTAGGCGAAGGCGACCGACCGCAGGAACGGACTGGCCGACAGGCGCATGAAGGCGAGGACGATGCCGATGGCGAAGCCGAGGGCGGTGCCGTGGAAGGTGAGCTGGAGGGTGACCCAGACGGCCTCGAGGATCGTCTCCGTGGTGAAGAAGGCGGCGAAGACGTCCCACTCCCAGCCGGGGTTGGTGACGAGCCCGTGGCCGAACTGCACGACCAGGACGGCGGTGGCGGCGACGGCGACCCAGCGCCAGGGGTGGCGCACCGGGACGACCACGAGCGCGGCGGGCTCCGGCGGGATGCCGGGCGGGTCCTTCGCGACGCTTGCGGTGGCGGGCGGATCACTGGTGAGAGACATGGCGGTTCCTCGGAAGGGCGGGACGGGAGGGAGCGGCGCGGGGTCGGGTGCCGGGGGCTCGTCGGCGCGGGCCGGGGGCTCGTCGGCGCGGGCACGTTCGGCGCGGTGCGGAACACGGCCGCCGGCACGGGATCAGCCGCTCGGCGGTGCGGGGTCAGCCGCTCGGCGGCACGGGGTCAGGCGCTCAGCGGCGCCGGGAGGCGACACTCCTGGTCGCGCAGGAAGGTCAGCGCGGCGCGCGCGGTGACGTCGTTCTGTCCGAAGGCGACGCCTCCGGTACGGGGCCGGGTGAACGCGCCGCCGGCACGGGCGGTGGTGTGCGGCCCGAGCGCGAAGCGGCGCGGGTGCGGGCGTCCGTCGCGCTCCAGGATCCGGCCGTCGACGGGGTCGACGACGAGGAGCCCGCTTTCGGTGGCCCGGGCCCCGTCCTCGTACAGCGCGCGCAGCAGCGGGCTGCCGGTGAGTTCCAGGGTGGGCTCGGGGAGCCGGGCCTCGACCAGGGCGCGGGCCTCGGTCCACTCCCCCGGCACCGCGGCGGACGAGGCCCGGAAGACCCCGCGCTCCTCGTCGGTCTCCACGGTGACCTGGGGGCCGAGGAAGCGCACGATCCCGGCGCGGGACAGGGCGAGGAGCTGCCGCAGCCGGGGCCCGGGCGGGCCGGAGGCGAGGTAGCTGAAGAAACCGTGCCACCAGGAGCCGGGGTCCATCCGCTTCCCGAGCCGCAGGAGCTGGCCGTAGACGGAGAGCAGTGCGGCGAAGACGGCCGCGTCGGGGCTGTGGGCGGGGTCGTGGCGGCGGTTCAGGTCGTCGGTGATGTAGTCGCGCAGTCCGTGCTGGAGCGCCTCGGCGGAGGCGAACCGGATGCCGTCCAGGGGGTGGTCGAGGGCGTCGAGGTCGAGCCGGTCGGCGGGGTCGGGGACGGCCGCGGCGACGACGGCGGCCAGCTCGGCGCCGCGCGGCGGAGCCGCCGCGTACGCCTTCTCGAAGTCGCTCCAGGCGAGCGAGGTCCGCTCGGGGTGGGTGGAGAAGAGCCGGTGGTAGTGGGCCCAGCCGAGCTCCTTGTCGACGAGCGGCCACACGTCGCCGTGGAAGTCGATCGGTCCGGGCCTCCGCAGCAGCGCGTCGGTCTGCTCGGCGCCGAAGAAGCGGGGCAGCGGCGGGCGTTCGCCGTCGAGGGCGTAGCCGATCTTCGAGTGGTACGGGACACCCCGGCGCGATCCGGCGTACAGCACCGGTTCCTCGCCGGAGGGTACGTAGAACAGCGTGTCGCCCTCGCCCTCGTACCGGCCGCCGCGGCCCTCGGTGAGCAGCACCATCAGGTCGACGAAGGCGAGTCCGAGGCCGCGGACGAGGACGGGTTCGCCGGCGGGCAGCGCGGCGAGGTCGGTGTCGGCGGTGAAGTCGGGCGGCAGGTGGGTGAGCCGGTGGCGGGCGGCGAAGGAGGCGAGTTCCCGCTGCTCACGGTCGGGTTCGGCGTCGAGGTGCCCGACGGTGAGGACGACGAGGTCGGCGAGGAGGGGGAGGGCGTCGCCCTCCAGCCAGACCCGCTGGCGTCCCTCGCGGGGGCCGCCGATCCGCAGGACGGTGGTGCGGTGCTCGTGGACGGTGACGCCGGCGGGCAGGGCGTCGCGGGCCCGCTCGTACACCCAGCGCAGATAGGCGCCCTGCTGGGGGCGGGTGGGGAAGGTGCGGCCGTCGATGCCGGCCCATTCGGCGAGGGTGGGGCCGGGCCGGACGGGACCTTCGAGTTCGACGGTCTCGTCGGTGAACATCGTGACGTCCTCGGCCTGGGAGTTCATCCAGAGCAGTGGGGACTGCTCGGTGCGCCAGATGCGGCCGGGGCCGGGTGGGTGCGGGTCGACGAGGTGGACGTCGAGCGGGCCGTCGCCGTACAGCTCGGGCAGGTTGGCGGCGAGCCGTTCGAGGAAGCCGGTCCCCCGCGGCCCGGCCCCCACGACGACGATCGACGGGCGGAGGCTCATCGGGCACCGGCCGTTCCGCGGGCGTAGTGCCGCTCGACGTAGTGCTGGCCGAGGCCGAGGACCGAGGTGACGGCGACGTACCAGAGCGTGGCGACGAGGAGCAGCGGGATGATCTCGTACGTGCGGTGGTAGACGAGCTGCGTCGAGTAGAGCAGGTCCTGGACGGCGATGACGGAGACGATCGAGGTGCCCTTGAGGGTCCCGATCAGCATGTTCCCGGCCGGTGGGACGATGGCGCGCATGGCCTGCGGCAGCACGATCCGGGAGAGCCTGCGCCACCGGCCGAGCCCGAGGGACTGGGCGGCCTCGATCTGGCCGCGGTCGACGGAGAGGATGCCGCCGCGCACGACCTCGGCGGCGTAGGCGGCCTCGTGCAGGGTGAGGCCGATGACGGCGACGGCGACCGGGCCGAGGAGGTTGACGGTGTTCACGCCGAGGATCTGCGGGTAGAGCACGCCGATGTTGAACCAGAAGAGCAGCTGGACCAGGATCGGGGTGGACCTGAAGAACCAGACGTACCCCCAACTCACCGCGCGGAGAACGGGGTTGGCGGACAGCCTGAGGACCGCGAGCAGGGTGCCGAGGACGAAGCCCAGGGCCATGACGAGGGCGGTCAGCCACAGGGTCAGGCCCAGTCCGCGCAGGACGGACGCCGAGGTGAAGTACTCGGCGACGACATCCCACTGGAAGGCCTTGTTGCGGACGACCGAGACGAGACCGAGCGCGAGCAGGACGAGGACGAGGCCGGCGGCGGCCCACTGCCCGGCACGGCGGGCGGGGACGATACGGAGGGGCGGTTCGGTCGGCGGGGCCGTGGAGGGCGTCTTGACGAGGGTCGCGGACATGCGAGGGCTCCGTGGATGCCAGAGAGTGGATCGAACACGGGGGTGCGCCTTCACACGCGGGGTGCGCGGTCCCGGGCCCCTCAGCCCGATCCCGCCCTTCGAGGCTATGCGGTCAACACGGCCCGCTGTCAAGGCTGTCCGCACTGTGAGCCGTACGTCTCATCGCGGTTGACGCGGAAGCGGATGCCTGTTCCACTGAGGCCATGCATCCGCAGCAGCTGGTCAAGCGCTCCCACATCGACTTCGGTCGCGTGTGGTCCTCTTCCTGTTGAGCCGACCCCTGCTGTACCCCGCCCGCGTGCTGTCCTCCGCGGCGCCTTCACACCCAGGCCCCTCGTGAGCGCCTGAGCTCTCCCCCTCCCCTCGCGCCATCCTGCGTTCCCCTGCTTTCCGTGCTTTCCCCCGCCCTGCCTCGCCGTTCCCCGGCGTCTCCTCTGTCCCGCCGGGCCCTTCCCGGCGACTCCCCCGATTCGCCTCGCCGTTCCCCGGCGCCCCTCCCTGTCCTCCTTCGCCCTGAAGGACCCTCATGACCTTCGCGTTGTCCGTGCACCGGACCACGACCACCGACCCCCTGGCGCGCCCGCTCTTCGAGGAGTTGGCGCACGAGTACACGACCCGGTACGGCTCCCCGCACGACCTCACCACCTATCCGGCGGCGGAGTTCACCCCGCCCCACGGCGCCTTCCTGCTCCTCCTGGAGCAGGGCCGGCCCGTGGCGGGCGGCGCCTACCGCCGCTACGACGAGCACACGGCCGAGCTGAAGCGGATCTGGACGCACTCGGCGCACCGCAGGCGCGGGCTCGCCCGCCGCGTCCTCACCGTGCTCGAACGGGAGGCCGCCGCGCGCGGCTACTCCCGTGTCTACCTGACGACCGGCCCGCGCCAGCCGGAGGCCAAGGGCCTCTACCTGGCGAGCGGCTACCGCCCGCTCTTCGACGTGACCGCCGATCCCGAGTCGATCGGCCCGCTGCCGTTCGAGAAATTCCTGGAGAACCCGAAGCCATGAGCACGCGCACGAGTTCCGGCACCGCACGCACCACCGTCGCCTTCGCCCTGATCACCGCCGCCGCGCTCGCTCTCACGGCCTGCACGGGAGGCGATCCGGCGACCTCCCCGGCGGGGGCGTCGGGAGAGCCCGGCGCCGCGAAGGGCGGACTCCCCACCGAGGACGTGGTGTCGGGGGTCCGGAAGAACGACGCCGCGGCGAAGCTGCTCCCCGCCGACGTGCGGCAGCGGGGCAGCCTCGTGCTCGCCGCCTCGGTCGCGACCCCGCCGAGCTCCGCCTACCTGCCCGACGGCACGACCGTGGTGGGCGTGGACGCCGACTTCTCGGCCGCCGTGGCGAAGGCCCTCGGCCTGGAGCTCAAGCGCGAGGTGGTGGGCTTCGAGGCGATCCTGCCGGCGCTCGGCAGCGGCAAGTACGACGTCGGCACCGGGAACTTCGGCGTGACCGAGGAGCGGCGCAAGACCATCGACTTCGTGACGTACGTCAACGACGGCCAGGGCTTCGCCGCCCGGGCCGACAGCGCCCTGAAGGCCGTCACCGACCTCACGCAGCTGTGCGGCCTGAAGGTGGCCGTGAACGCCGGCACCACCTTCGAACGGACCCTGGAGAAGAACAAGGGCCGGTGCGCGGAGGCCGGCAAGGAGCCGTACGAGGTGAACGTCTACAGCGAGACCGGCGCCATCTGGATGTCGCTCCGGCAGGGCCGCAGCGACGTCGTGATGAACACCATCAACGGCGTGCGGTACGCGGTGACCCAGCAGCGGGACGTGAAGTTCCTCAACGAGTACCGCCGGCTCGACGTCGGCTTCGCCTTCAAGAAGGGCACCCCGCTGGCCCCCGCCTTCCAGGCCGCGGTCAACGGCCTGAAGGCGGACGGGACGTACGACCGGATCCTGCGGAAGTGGGGCGTGACGGGGTCGGGCATCGCGCGGTCCGAGATCTCCCCGCCGGAGATCCCGGCGCCCGCGAAGTAGCGGTACGGGAGTTCCGGCGGGTGCGACGACGGCGGGTCAGCAGTCGCAGCCGCAGTCGCAGTCACAGCAGCAGCCGTCGCCCTCGCAGCAGGAGGAGCAGTTGCTGCAGCAGTCACAGCAGTCGCAGCAGCTTCCGGGGTCGCACTGCTGGCAGAGCCCGTCGCGCCGCTGGCGGCTCCAGGGGTCCTCGAAGGTGCCGCAGCACATCTGGCAGGTGCAGGCCAGACCGACCCAGAGGGCGCATCCGGCGATCAGCCCGCGCCGGTTGGGCGGCCCGGGCGGGAACGGTCCGCCGGGGCCACCGGGACCGCCGGGGCCACCGGGACCGCCGGGGCCGGGGGCGTACGGACCGCCGGGGCCGGCGGGGCCACCGGGGCCGGGTGCGTAGGGGTTGCCGGGCCCGGGTCCGCCGGGAGTGGCGTACGGGTTCCCCGGCACGGGGCCGTGGCCGTGCGGGGCGCCCTGTCCCGGCGCCCCGTGGGAGCAGCTCGTCGTGCCGAAGGCGCGGTCGACCGAGGTGCGGAGTTCGTGGGCGAGGAGGACGTGGGCGAGCTTGCCGTCGGCGAACTCGGCGTCCTTCAGGGCGAGGCGTATGCCGTGCAGGGCGTCGTCGGCGAGCCGGCGGGCCTCCTCGCGGGAGGTGCCGGTGGCGGTGAGCGGGTTCCAGGCGCCGTTCTGCGCGTCGGCGGCCTGGTCCTCGACGGCGTCGAGGAGGTGGGCGAGGCGGCCGAAGAGGCGGCCGGCCTCGGCGAGCGGCGCCGCGTTGCCCGGGCGGCCCGCGAGGACGGCGGTGTGCGCGAACGCGGCGGCGGTCGCCGTCTCGGTGGGCTCGGTGACGGCGAGCAGGGGGGTGCCGGGGCCCGCGAGGGTCTCGATCCCGGTCTGGCGGTCGACGGCGTCGACGAGGACGGCGGTGTCGAAGCCGAGCGCGCGGCCGGTCCTGGCCCCGGCCCTGTCCCAGGAGCGGGCGACCCGGCGGGCCGCGGCGGCGACGGGCCGGCGGGCCAACAGGCCGTCCCGGTCGGCGACGTGGTCGCGCACCTTCGCCGATGCGAGGACCAGCGAGACGGCGGCGGCGAGCCGGGCTCCCTCGCCCTGGGCGACGGGTGCGGTCCGCATGCCGCGCAGCGGGCAGGGGCCCGCGGTGCGGCGGCCGCTCGCGACGGCACCGGTCTGAGCCTCCGTCAGGACCGAGACGATGAGCCCGTCGTAGTTGGTGACGACCCGGGCGAACTGTCCGTGGTCCGCGCGGAGCGCCAGGCAGAGGCCGCAGAGGTGGGCCATCCACTCGACCTTCAGACCGTCGGTGAGGCGGTGCGTGCAGGGCCTGACGATTCCGAACAAGAGACTCCCCCGTGGAGTGTGCGACGTGCGGCCGAGCGGCCTCGCGGCATCGTAGCGAGCGGGGTCGTTCACCCGTACGCGCCCATCGTCACCCTTCCGGCCCGACTTTCATATTTTCAGCAACATGGCCCTCCCTCAGGGCCCGCATACCGCAAGTTTCCTGACGAATCGCCAGAAAACGGCCCTCACGTTCTGCACCAGTACCGTCACGAATCCCCTGCGCGGCGCCTATCCACTTGGCGCGCGATCCGCATCATGGACGACGATGGGTATTGCGGAACCACAAGTGACCGCGCTGAAAGGAGGCGTCCATGGGATCGGTGCGCAAGGCGAGTGCCTGGCTGGGACTCGTCGAGGACAACGACGAGCGTTACTACGACGACGAGTACGCCGACGGTGCCGAGAGCGGCGACGCCTGGGTGACGGACCCCCGGGTCCGGGTCGCCACGGACACCGCCGAGGAGCGGGGCCGCCGGATCGCCACCGTCTCCCCGGACGGGTTCCGGGACGCCCGGAGCATCGGCGAGCTCTTCCGGGACGGCGTTCCGGTGATCGTGAACCTGACCGCGATGGAGGGGAACGACGCGAAGCGCGTGGTCGACTTCGCCGCCGGTCTCGCCTTCGGCCTGCGCGGATCGATCGAGCGGGTGGCGACGCGGGTCTTCCTGCTGACCCCCGCCGACACCCAGATCGTCACCGAGTCGGGCCGGCGCCGGCAGGACGGTTTCTTCAACCAGAGCTGACCGGGTCCGCCGGCCCGGCACCGCGCCTCCCGAGCGATCGGGTCAGTGCGCCGGGCGCCCCGAGCCGGCGGGCTCGATCGCTTCCCGGGTCGCGGGCACCCGCGGCTCGGACGACTCCGGACACTCGGACCGCTCCGCCCCGACGGACACCGCGTCCGTCACCCCGGCGAGACCGGGCGTCCCGCGGAGCCCCGTCACGGCGGAGTCCGCGGCCCCGGCGAGCCCCGCGACGAGATCGCCGCGCTCCGCGACCAGGTCCCCGCGCTCCGGGGCCACCACCGCCCTCGCGGGCTCCCGCGCTCCGAGGACGTCGGCGGTGTCCGCGGCCGGTGCGTCCGAGTCCAGCGGGCAGTCCATCACCCGCGGAAGCCGCCGGGCCATGACGGCCCCCACGAGGAGCAGTCCCGCGCTCACGCAGAGCGTGATGTGCAGCCCGTTCACGAAGGAGTGGCGGGCCGCCTGGTGCAGGGCTTCCCCGGCCGTGCCGCCGAGCTGGTCGGCGACCTTGTAGGCCTCGCCGAGCGAGTTCGCCGCGGCCCGGCTCGCCTCCGCGGGGACCCCGGGGACCCCGGTGAGCCCGGGGGCGTAGGCCTTGTTCATCACACTGCCGAGCAGGGCGATGCCCATGCCGGCGCCGAGCTGGTACGAGGTCTCGCCGATCGCGGCCGCGCCGCCCGCGCTCTGCGGCGGGGCCTCGCTGAGCATCGACTCGTACGCCGAGAAGAGCGTGGTCTGCAGGCCGAAGCCGAGCAGCACGAAGCCCACCGTGAGGAGCAGCGGCCGGTCGTCCTGTCCCATGAGGGTCAGCAGCAGCACGGCGGCGGCGGTGAGGACGAAGCCCCAGCCGACCATCCGGCGCGGCCCGATCCTGCGCAGGGTGTACGAGCCGGTGGCGCCGGCGGCCATGGCGGCGAAGGTGAGCGGGAGGAGCCGGAGGCCGGTCTCCAGGGGGCTGAGTCCGAGGACCAGCTGGAGGTACTGGACGGCGATGAGCTCGAGGCCGACCAGGGCCAGCATGCCGATGACGATGCAGCCGACCGAGGTGGTGAAGGCGGCCCTGGAGAAGGGCCGCAGGTCGATCAGCGGGTGCGGGCGCCGCTTCTGCCGCCGTACGAAGAGGACGAGGAGCGCGGCGCCGACGAGCAGCGGTCCCGCGGTGGGGAGGGCGAGCAGCGGGTCGCCCGCCCCCGCGCGCTTGACGCCGAGGACGCAGCCGAGGACGCCGGCCGCGGCCATGAGCGCGCCGAGGACGTCCCAGGGGCCGTCGGACGCGCCCCGGGACTCGGGGAGGAGCCGGCGGCCGAGCGGCAGGATGAGTGCCATCAGCGGGATGTTGATGAGGAAGACGGAACCCCACCAGTAGTGCTCGACGAGGAAGCCGCCGAGGACCGGTCCTGTGGCGGCGCCGATCGCGGCGACCGCGGTCCAGATGCCGATGGCGGTGGCGCGCTCCCGCCGGTCGGGGAAGACCGCCCGGAGGATGGAGAGCGTCGCGGGCATGATCATCGCGCCGCCGACGCCGAGTAGCGCGCGGGCCGCGATGAGGACCGAGGGTTCGGTGGCGAGGGCCGCGACCGCCGAGGCGATGCCGAAGAGGGCGTAGCCGAGGAGGAGCACCCTCCGTCGTCCGACCCGGTCGCCGAGGGTGCCGAAGAGGATCAGCAGCGAGGCGCAGATCAGCGGATAGGCGTCGACGATCCACAGCAGCGCGGTGGAGCTGGGGCGCAGGTCCTCGGTGAGCGAGGGGACGGCGACGTGGAGGATGGTCGCGTCGAGGGCGACCAGCAGGAGGCTGACGCAGAGGACGACGAGGACGACCCAGCGGTTGGCGCCCCTGCCGGTTGTTGCGGCACGGAGTCCTTGGGCCGTTTTCGTCCACGACATGTACGTACCTCCCAGTGCAGCTCTCGCGCTCGGCGGGCCCCGGACCAGGGCGTATGCCCCTGGGGCGGCCCGGCATCGACGGGCGAGTGAGCCGTCAGCGTACGCGAGTTCAAGCCCCGAGCGCGTGGTGCAGCTCTCACCCCGGCGGGGCTCCGGGTGTGGCGTACGCCACTCCGGGCGGTCCGCGCGTCGCATGGAATTCCGCACGGACGCCTGTTTGAGGAAATTCCGTCGCGTTCAAACACTCTTCCGGAATCGACCCCCACGACAATAGGGAGGAAGGTCATCTGATTTACCGACGGACGTCTGGAATAGACCACTCGCTGAGACCTACTCCACATCACATGGTCATCACGAAGGCGCCGGAACGACCGGGTCTGCTTCTCACTCCCTGTAACGTCGATTGGGTGCGTACCGACATCTTTGCCCGGCTGGACCGGGAGCCGGAACCGCCGAAGATAGAGGTCCCGCGGATGACCCGCACGCGTCTCGCCCTCTTCGGCGGGACGTCGGCGTTCTATCTCGCCATGGTCGTGGCCGTGTTGCTGTCGACCTGGCTGGTGGCCCTCGACTGGAAGATCATGCTCTTCCGGCCGTACCAGCAGTGGCCCGAGATCCACGGATTCCTCGACTACTACGTCGTCCTCGGTCAGCGCGGCCCCACGGCCGTCATGGTGGCCGCATGGCTGGGCTGGCGCTCCTGGCGCCAGCACACCCTGCGGCCGCTGCTGTGTCTCGGCGCCGCCCTGCTGCTGCTGAACGTCTCGGTGGGTGCGGTCAAACTCGGACTCGGCCGTCTCGGCCCCCACTACGCGACCCAGGTCGGCTCCGCCGAGCTGTTCGCCGGCGGCGACATATTCCCCTCCGGTCACACCGCCAACGCGGTCGTGACCTGGGGCATCCTCGCCTACCTGGCGACCACCCCGCGGGCCCGGCGCTATCTGTCCGCGCTGTCCGCGGTGGTCGCGCTCGGCGTGGGCCTCACCACCGTCTACCTGGGCACGCACTGGCTGAGCGACGTGCTGCTCGGCTGGGCCGCAGGACTCCTCGTCCTGCTCGCGCTGCCGTGGTGCGAGCCGTTCCTCGCCGTGGTGGAGTCCTGGATCCTCGCCGCACGCGACCGTGCGCGGGAGCGGCTGCGGGACCGCCGCCGTCTCGTGCCGTCGCTGCCCGTGGCCTCCGGAGGCCCGCGCCCGGGGTTCTTCCCGCCGCGCCCGTCCGGGACCGACGAGCCGGCCCGCGAGCCGGTCCGCGAGCCCGTGGGGGTGGCCGGCGGCCGGCGCGCCCCGGCGACCCGCGGCTGACGCCCCACGCCGTACGAGAAGGGCCCCGGCCACAACGGCCGGGGCCCTTCCGTGTGCGGTGGGGCGCCGTCAGCCGAGCCAGCACCGGGTGACGGACCCGTCCTCGACCTCGAAGTTGATGCGCCCGGACAGGTATTCCATGGTGACGATCGAGCCGGGAGGCAGGGACCTGACGACGCTCCAGCCACGTGCCCTGGCGAGCTGCTCGGCGCCTTCCGCGTCGAGGCCCACATAGGACTCGGGAGCGTCGCGGGGCGGTTCGGGAGTGCGTGATGTGGGTGACATGGACCTCACGTTAGTACCTCGGCGGTCACGCTTGTGTCACAAGTTCTCGACATATGTTTGACACGCCGGGCGTCACTCGAAGGGGCCATTTCCGGCCGTTTCTCCAGCAATTCCGAAGACCGTCCGGCAGTTCCCACGAACCCGCCGGAAGCGGCCGATCGGGCATACGCAATTTCCCGTTCCCGCGTTCCCGCGCCGAATTGCGGCGGCGACGCGCACGCGAGCCGCCCACTGTTCCCTTACAGAATGCTTACGCTGACCGAACGCCCGGAGACGCGGAGCCGGGAGGACGGCGAGCCGGAGGCAGCGATGGGCAACGGGACAGTGACCGCGACCGCCGAATCGGCCCGGCAGCGACACGGCCGCATCCTGATCGACTGGGTCACCACGACCGACCACAAGAAAATCGGCCACCTCTATCTGGCCACCGCGTTCCTCTTCTTCCTGCTTGCCGGGCTCATGGCGATGCTGATGCGGGCCGAGCTCGCCCGGCCGGGACTCCAGTTCGTATCGAACCAGGAGTTCAACCAGGCGTTCACCCTGCACGGCACGATCATGCTGCTGCTCTTCGCCACGCCCACGTTCGCCGGCTTCGCCAACGAACTCGTGCCGCTCCAGATCGGGGCGCCCGACGTGGCCTTCCCGCGGCTGAACATGTTCTCGTACTGGCTGTTCCTCTTCGGCGGCCTCATGGTGGTCGGCTCACTGCTCACGCCGACCGGCCCGGCCGCCTTCGGCTGGACCGCGTACGCCCCGCTCAACAGCCTCGAACGCTCCCCCGGCACCGGCGTCGACCTGTGGATCACGGGCCTGGCGCTCTCCGGTTTCGGCACCATCCTGACCTCGGTCAACTTCCTCGCGACCATCGTCGGGATGCGGGCACCGGGCATGACCATGTTCCGGATGCCGATCTTCACCTGGAACGTCCTCTTCACCGCCGTCCTGGTGATCGTCGCGTTCCCCGTGCTCGCGGCGGCCCTGCTCGTCCTGGAGGCCGACCGGCGCCTCGGCTCCGTGGTCTTCCAGCCCGAGAACGGCGGGGCACTGCTGTGGCAGCACCTCTTCTGGTTCTTCGGCCATCCCGAGGTCTACATCATCGCGCTGCCGTTCTTCGGGATCATCAGCGAGATCATCCCCGTCTTCTCCCGCAAGCCGATCTTCGGCTACACGACCCTGGTCGCCGCCACCATGGCGATCACCGGCCTCTCGGTCGTGGTCTGGGCCCACCACATGTTCGCCACCGGCGCGGTGCTGCTGCCGTTCTTCTCCATGCTCTCGTTCCTCATCGCGGTGCCGACCGGCGTGAAGTTCTTCAACTGGACCGGAACGATGCTGCGGGGCTCGCTCTCCTTCGAGACCCCCATGCTGTGGTCCGTCGGCTTCCTGGTCTCGTTCCTCTTCGGCGGCCTGACCGGGGTGATCCTCGCCTCGCCGCCGATGGACTTCGCCGTCACCGACTCGTACTTCGTCGTCGCGCACTTCCACTACACGGTCTTCGGCACGGTGGTCTTCGCGACCTTCGCCGGCTTCTCCTTCTGGTGGCCGAAGTTCACCGGCCGGATGCTCGACGAGCGGCTCGGGAAGATCCACTTCTGGACCCTGTTCACCGGCTTCCACCTGACGTTCCTGGTGCAGCACTGGCTCGGCGCGGAGGGCATGCCCCGGCGGTACGCCGACTACCTCGCCGCGGACGGCTTCACCGCCCTCAACACCCTGTCGACGGTCGGCGCCTTCCTCCTCGGCGCCTCCACCCTGCCGTTCCTCTACAACGTCTGGCGGACCTGGCGGTACGGCGCGAAGGTCGACGTCGACGACCCCTGGGGCTACGGCCGCTCCCTGGAGTGGGCGACCTCGTGCCCGCCGCCGCGGCACAACTTCGACGCCGTGCCGCGGATCCGCTCCGAGGCGCCCGCCTTCGACCTGCACCACCCGGAGTTCGCCGAATACGAGCGGATGCGGCTCACCCCCCCGCCGACCCGCGCTCCGTCCGGTCCAGAGCACGGGCCAACCGGTCCCTGAGCGCGCGGACCCGGTCCGTGAGCTCCGGCGGCTCGACCACCTCGAAGTCGAGGCCCATCATCGACACGTGGACCACCATCACGTCCAGGTTGTGCGCCCCCGTCCGCAGCAGGCAGCTCCCTTCGCCCTCGGCCTCCAGGGTGCCGTCCATCGGGCCGACGACCGAGACGGCCTCGGTGAGCGGCACGAACAGCCGGACCGTGGCCTCCGCCGCGTACGCGGTGCTCGACACGCCCTTCGAGACGTAGGCGGCCAGGTCCTCGGCCGGCGGCTCGCGGGGCGGGAAGCGGGGGCCGTGCGGCGGTGTCGGCTCGATCCGGTCGACCCGGAACGTACGCCAGTCGTCCCGGTCCACGTCCCAGGCGACCAGGTACCAGCGCCGCTCCGTGCACACCAGGCGGTGCGGTTCGACGTTCCTCCGGGTGGCCGAGCCGCCGTGGTCGCGGTAGGCGAAGCGGAGCCGCTCGCTGTCCCGGCAGGCGTTGGCCAGCTCGGTGAGGACCGCCGGGTCGACCCGCTCCCTCGGGGTGCGCATCATCGGCACCGTGAAGGCGTTGAGCGCCGAGATCCGGCGCCGCAGCCGGCCCGGCAGGACCTGCTCCAGCTTGGCCAGGGCTCGTACGGAGCTCTCGCCGATGCCCTCGACGCCCTGCCCCGCGGCGGCGCGCAGACCGACCGCGACCGCCACCGCCTCCTCGTCGTCGAGGAGCAGCGGCGGCAGTTCGGCCCCGGCCCCGAGCTGGTAGCCGCCGCCGGTGCCGGGGCTGGCGTGCACCGGGTAGCCGAGCTCCCGCAGCCGGTCGACGTCCCGCCGGACGGTGCGCGAGGTCACCCCGAGCCGCTCGGCGAGATCGGGTCCCGACCACTCCCGGTGGGCCTGGAGCAACGAGAGCAGACGCAGCAGTCGTGCGGAGGTCTCCAACATGGTGCCGAGTCTGCCAGCCCTCGCGGACAGTTACGGTCCGCGATGCACGGCCCCCGGGGGCGGCCGTCCGCGTCAGCGGAAGCGGCGCACGATCCGCCCCGCCCTCGCCTTCTGCGCGTACACGCCGTCGACGATCCGGCCCACCGCACGATGGACCGCCACCCGCCCCGCGGAGTGGGCGCGCCGGCTCGCGCCCCGGGCGACGAGCTCCGTCCAGAGCGCCTCGTGCCGGGCCGCGATCCGGCCCGGGTCGAAGCGCTCGGAGGCGGCGAGCGCGGCCCGCGCGGTCTTGGCCCGCAGTTCGTCGTCCTCGACGAGACCGCGCAGCGCCCGCGCGAACGCGGCGACGTCGTCGACCGGCACCAGGCGCCCGTCGACCCCGTCCTCGATGATCTCTCGGGGCCCGTGCGGGCAGTCGGTGGAGACCACCGGGAGGCCGCAGCGCATCGCCTCCACGATCGTCATGCCGAAGGACTCCCGCTGCGAGGTCACCGCGGCGATCGAGCCCTTGGCCCACTCCGGTTCCATCGGGGTCACCGACCCCATGAGGAAGGCCTGTCCGCCGAGGCCCCGCTCCTCGATCCGGCGGGCCAGCGGGCCCTTGAGGTCCTGGACGGCGTCGCCGGTGCCGTAGATCCGCAGCTTCCAGTCGGGATGGTCGGCCGCCACCTCGGCGAAGGCGTCGATCAGCAGGTCGTACCGCTTGACGCGGGTCAGCCGGCCGGCCGCGACGACGGTCCTCGCCGCGGGGTCGGCGGGCGGAACCGTGGACACGGGCACGCTGTTGGGCACGGACTCGACGCGTACGCCGGGCAGGCCCAGCTTCCGGTAGGCGCGGGCGTCGGCCTCGGTGACGGTCGTGACGGCGTCGAGGAGCGCGTACTCGTGGGCGATGTCCCGGCGCAGCCGGTAGGTGTGGCCGTCCAGGATCAGGTGCTCCTGCCCGACGAGGACCGGCCCCCGCCGGGCCTGGCGGGCGAGGTGCACGTTGAGCCCCGGCCGGGTGGCGACGAGGACGTCCGCCTCGACCCCGCCCAGGTGCTCCCCGATCCGCGCGTCGGTCAACGCGCTGTACTGCTTCCAGCGCCCGTCGCCGCGCGGGAAGACCACGGCGGGGCGCTGGAAGTCGGGGTGGTCGCCGTCGTATCCGGGGCTGTCCTTGCGCAGGTCGACGAGGTGACGCAACGTCACCCCCGAGGGCAGGCCCAGGAGCGGACGGTCGCGGTGGCGGAACACCGAGACGATCTCCACGTCGTGGCGCGCCGCCAGTTGCTCGGCGAGCGTGAACGTGGTCCGGATCGTGCCGCCGTAGTGATAGCCGTTGTGAAGCAGAAAGGAAATACGCATCGCGCTGCCGGTTCCCCCCGGTCAGTCGTTTCGTTCGGTCGCCCGTGACTGTACTGCCGGTGCGGGAAGGCGGGTTCTCACGGGCGGTAGCCGAGCTGGGGCACGCTCGCGCAGTTCCGCGTCATCTCGCCCTGGCTCACCCAGCCCCGGCCGTCCACCCAACGGGCCACGGACAGGCAGGTGTCGCGGGTGGCCGGCGGCCGCTCCAGGTGCTCGAAGCGGACGGGGAGCAGCAGTCCCCGCGCCGTGTACGGCTCCGGGCGGTTGACGAACTCCTCGACGCACGCGCGCGTGAGGCCGCCTCCGGCGAGGCAGGAGCGGGCCGCGTCGGTGAACCACATGGCCGCCGCCCAGCCCTCCAACTGCCACTGGGAGAGCGGCCGTCGCCCCATGGCCGCACGGAACTCCCGGACGGCGGGGTGGCCGGTGTCCTCGTAGTTGCGGCTGGCGCCCGTCACCCACAGGGCGTTGCGGCAGCCGGGGGCGCGGGCGTAGTCGCGGGGGACGGTCGAGGACCAGTTCTGCACGTTGGTGACCTTGGCGGCGACCCGTACCCCGAGCGTCTCCATCGCCTCGCAGAGCCGCACGTTGCCGTGGGTGTCCATCGCGTCGAAGAGGACGTCGACGCGCCGGTCCCGCAGATCGGCGGCGACCGCGCGGAAGTTGGGCAGGGCGAAGTCCACCTGCTCGTCGACGACCCGGTAGCCCTCGGCGCGCAGCCCGTCCGCGATCAGCCGGGCGTACGCGGTGGACGCGGCCTGGTTGTACGAGACGACGGCGGCGGTCCTGGCGCCCTTCTCCTTCTCGAACCAGCGGTAGACCTCGGTGCCGCCGTACAGCGTCCCGTCCCAGCCCGGTTTCCCGCCGGTGCGCGGGGCGGAGCTGCCGTAGATCCCGTAGAGGTGCGGATACGTGTCGTACGCGGGTGTCAGGGGCTGGCCGCCGATGTCGGGGACGCCGGCCCGGGCGACGAGCGGCGCACCCGCGTAGTCCAGGGCGGTGGTGGCGACGAGGGCGAAGACCCGGCGCTCGTCGAGCAGCCGGTGCACGCACGCGTTGTCGCCGACGCCGCTGCCGCCGTCGTCGCAGGTCTCGACCTCGATCCGGCGCCCGTCGAGGCCGCCGCGCGCGTTCAGGGCGTCGAAGTAGGCGCGGGCTCCGTCGCGCGGGCCGGTGAACGCCTCGCCGCCGACGGGGCTGGTGGCGCTCGTGATGATCCCGACGCGGAGCGGCTCACCGCCGGAGGGGGTGGCGGTGGGCCGCGTCTCGAAGGCGCGCTCAGGGAGCCGGCTGCCGCACCCCGCCAGGAACGCGAGCAGCGCGGCCAGGAGCAGCGCCGCGACCGCCTCAGCAGCCCGGAACGGTGACACCGCTCAGCTCGACCAGGCCGCACAGGGTCTTCACGGAGACCTTCCAGGTGCCGTCCTGGAGGACCGAGGTGCCCTGGGAGCCGGACAGGGCGGGGTTCCCGCCGACCAGCAGGTCGTAGGTGACGTTCGCGTCGGCGGCGGAGGTGAACGCGACGCCGGTGACCTTCGCCGAGGTCATGGCCGCGTTCTTGTCGCCGGCGAAGGCGGCGAGCACCGGCCGCATCTGCTCCCCGTTCTCCAGGAGCCGCACCTTCTCGGCCACGGGGGTCTTCGGGTCGAAGAACGCCGTCCAGTTCCTGGTGACCTCCGCCTTGGCGGCGACCGGATCGTCGGGTCCGACGGCCGCCGAGGACGGCGCGGACGACGTCCCCCCGTCGTACCCGCCGTCCCCGCTGTCGGAGCAGCTCGCGACGGCGGGAGTGAGCACCAGTACGCCGACGGCCGCGAGGGCCGCGAGACGAGGGCGTCCACCGCGTCGCACGAGAACCATCTGGCTCACCACCGGGTGTCGCTCCGCACCGCAGGACTGATGCTTCCAGAGTGGGACGGATCGGGGCATAGTGCAAGGAAAAGGCGGACCACTCGGGGCATGGCGCGAGACGAGGGAGGCCCCCGTGCCGACATCCCGGATCCTGCTGTGGAGCGGCCTCACGGCGGCCGCCGCCGGCGCGGTCCTGTGCGTCCTCGGCTGGTACGGGATCTCCGGCGAACGGTTCGCCGAACGGCAGCTGCCCTACCTGGCCTCGTGCACGGTCCCGGGGGCGGCCCTGATCGTGGCGGGCGCGGTCCTCGCCGCGACGGCGGCGCTGCTCCCCGTACGCCCCGGGGAACCCGTCCCGCCCGACCCGGAGGAACCTCCCCCGCCCTCCTCGGACGGTCCGCCGCTCCGGGTGCCCGGCGGGACCCTCGCGCACCGCCCGGACTGCCCCCTGGTGGCGGGCCGGGCGGAGGCGACGGAGACGGGGGCCGCGGAACTCGCCCCCTGTCCGGTGTGTGAACCGTGGCCTCCCTGACGTACGAGCTGACGCTCGCCGGCCTCGCGGTCGGCAGCGCCGCCGCGCTCACCGGCATCGGCCTCGTCGTCACCCACCGGGCGACGGGGGTGCTCAACCTCGCGCACGGCGCCGTGGCCATGATCTGCGCGTACGTCCTGCGGCAGCTGGTGGTCGAATGGGGCTGGCCGCTGCCCCTCGGAGCGCTGGTCACCCTCCTCGTGATCGCCCCCGGGATCGGACTCGTCCTGGACCGCGGGGTGTTCCGTCCGCTCGCCCTCCTCGGCTCCAACCCGGCCCGGACCCTGGTCGCCGCCATCGGCGTCTTCGTCCTCCTCGTGGGCACGGCGGTGCTGCTGTGGGGCCCCGGCGCCCGCGACGACGCCCCGGTGCTGCTCGGCGACGACCCGTGGGCCCAGCTCGGGGCGGCGGTGGCGCTCGCCTGCCTGGTGGGAGCGGTGACCCGGTGGACCGCCTTCGGCCGTGAGCTGCGGGCGGTCGTCGACAACCGGCCCCTCGCGGTCCTCTCGGGGATCGACGCCGACCGGGTCGCGGCGGCCGGGTGGGCCTTCGGCTCGTTCACGGCCGGACTCACCGGCGTGCTCCTCGCCCCCTACGTACGGCTCGACCCGTACGGGATGCCGCTGCTCGTCATCGAGGTGATCGCGGTCGCGGTGATCGCCCGGATGCGGTCGCTGCCCGTCGCGGTGGCGGCGGCCCTCGCGATCGGCGTCGCCCAGGCCCAGCTGACCCGGCTGCACCCGGAGGGCTGGGCCGGACCGCTCGTGCAGGCCGTCGGCGCGAACCTGTTCGTGGTGGCGCTCCTGGTGGCGGCGCTCGTCCTGCCGGGCATCGGCGGCAAGGGCCGGGACGCGCTGCCGCCCCCGGTGCCCGGGGCGCGCGTGCCGGGCGGCCTGTGGCTCGTGGTGGGCGTCCTGTTCCTCCTCCCCCTCGGCTTCGCCGGCTCCGACCTGCAGACGGCCGTCCAGGTCCCCGCCCTCGCGGTGATCCTGCTGTCCCTCGTCGTGGTGGCCGGCCGGGGCGGCCAGATCGCCCTCGGCCAGGCGGCGTACGCGGGCCTCGGCGCCCTGTTCACGGCCCTGCTCGCGACCGGCGGGGTCCCGGCCCTGGCCGCCCTGGGTCTCGCGGTGCCGATGGTGGCCGTGGTGGGCCTGGTCACCGGCCGGCCGGCGATCCGGCGACACGGCCTCGCCCTGGCGCTCGCGACCCTCGCCGTCGGGGTGGCCGTCAGCCGCTTCGTCCTCACCCAGCCGTACGCGACGGCGGGCCTCTCCCTCGGCCGCCCCGCGGGCCTCTCCGACGACCGCGCCTTCTACGCCGTCGAGCTGGTCGTCCTCGCCTGCTGCCTGGTCCTGGTGGCCGCCCTGCGCCGGGGCCGCACGGGCCGCGCCCTCGCCGCCCTCCGGGACCACGAGCCGGGCGCGGAGGCGGCGGGCGTCCCCGTGCCCGGCCTCAAGCTCCTCGCCTTCGTCCTGGGCTCCGCGCTCGCCGCGCTCGGCGGCGGCCTCCTCGGCATGGGCCTGCGCGCCTTCGACCCGGAGGCGTACGACCCCGTCCGCGGCCTCCTGTGGTTCGCCGCCGTCCTCGCCCTCGGCGCCGACAGCCTCCTCACGCCCCTCGCCGCCGCCGCGCTCCTCGTCACCCTCGACGCCGGCCCCCACGCCGGCGTCGCCGCCGCCTTCATCGGCCTGCTCGCGACCCTGACGGGCCGCATCCCCCCGCTGACGACCCTGCTCCCGTCCGGCCCGGCACCGCGTCACCGACCACGGGCCCCCGCGGCCGGGACTCCGCCGGCCGTGACTGCCCTGGCCGGGACTCCCCGAGCCGGTACTCCCCCGGGCGTGACTCCCCAGGTCGGCACGCGACCAGCCGGCACTCGACCAGCCGGCTCCCCACAGGCCGGCACTCGGCCGCCCCGCACTCGGCCCGCCGCCGCAGGCCCCGCACCCGCGCCGCGACTCCGCGCGCACGGCCTCACCCTGACCTACCCCGGAGGGACCACCGCGCTCTCCCGGGTCAGCCTCGACCTCGCCCCCGGGCGCGTGACCGCGCTGGTCGGCCCCAACGGCGCCGGCAAGAGCACCCTCTTCGACTGCCTCGCCGGGACCCTCCGGCCCCGTGAGGGCCGGATCACCCTCGACGGCACGGACATCACGGCCCGCTCCGCCCACACGAGGACGCGTCTCGGCGTCGCCCGGACGTTCCAGCGGCTGGCCGTCTTCCCGTCGCTGACCGTGGAGGAGAACGTCCGTCTCGGCGAGGAGCGGGGGCATGTGCGCGGGGGCCCGGCGGCGGTGGAGCGGAGCCTGCGGCTGGCCGGGCTCGCCGGGCCCGTACGGCACCGGGCGGCGGCGGACCTGCCCACCGGGACCCTGCGCCGGGTGGAACTGGCCCGCGCGCTCGCGGGGCAGCCGCACACGCTGCTCCTCGACGAACCGGCCGCCGGACTCGACGCCGCCGAGACGGCCGCCCTCGCCCGGATCCTGGCCGCACTCGCCGCGGACGGGCTGACGGTCCTGGTCGTCGAACACGACCCGGACCTCGTCCGGGGCATCGCCCACACGGTGCACACCATGGAAGGGGGCCGGATCCTGTCGTGAGCGTCGAGATCGCGCTGCGCGCCGCCCGCGTCCGCTACGGGCCCCTCGAAGCCCTCCACGGACTGGACCTGCCCGTGCCGGCCGGGACGGTGACCGTGCTCCTGGGGCGCAACGGCGCCGGCCGCACGACCGCGCTGCGCGCCCTCGCCGGCACGGTGCGGCTCTCCGCCGGCCGGGTGCTCTGGCAGGGCGTCGACGTGACACGGCTCTCGGCGCACGAGCGGGCCCGCCGCGGGCTGTGCCTCGTACCGGACCTGCGAGCGGTGTACGAGGGGCTCACGGTCGCCGACAACCTCGCGCTGACCGCACCCGGCCGCTCCGGCTCCCCGGGCCCCGCCCCGTACCCCGAACTCCTTCCCCTGCTGTCCCGCACCGCCGGCACCCTCTCGGGAGGGGAACGCCGGATGCTGGCGCTCTCCCGCGCCCTGCTCGCACCCGCGCGCGTGGTGCTGGTCGACGAGCCGTCCCTCGGCCTGGCCCGGCCGATCGCGGCCCGTACGTACCGGCTGCTCGCGGCGCGCGCCGTACGGGACGGCGCGGCCGTGGTCCTGGCCGAGCAGCGGGTACCGGACGGCCTCCCGCCGGGCACGGTGGTCCACGAGCTGCGGCGCGGCTCCCTGGTGTGGAGCGGGGAGCCGGCCGAGTCGGCCTGACGGCGCCCGGGAGGGTCAGAGCGGTGCGATCCGCAGCATGGTGCCGACGACGATCCGGTTCGGATCCGGCCCGATCAGGCTCCGGTTCGCCGCGTACAGCGCCTGCCAGCCGCCCTTGATCGCGAACCGGCGGGCGATCGTGCCGAGCGTGTCGCCGACCTGCACGGTGTGGACGCGCCCGCTCAGCCCGTACCGCTTGGAGCAGACGGGCCAGGCACCCCACCCCTGGGTGCGGAGCACCTCCTCCGCGACGGCGATCTGATGCGGCCGGGTCGCCAGGTCGGCGCGGCGGGCGTACCGCATCCCGCCGTGTTCCACCCAGGTCGGCTGCCAGAACTGGAGGCCGCCGTAGAAGCCGTTGCCGGTGTTGACGTTCCAGCGCCCGCTGGACTCGCACTCGGCGACGCACCCCCACGGCCACTGGTCCCTGGCGCAGGCGTACGAGGGCAACGACGCGGCACCCCGGAGCGCCTCCGACGCCTTGAGGAGCGCGGCGGACGCCTCCCGGGCCGCCTCGTGCACGTCCCTGGCCGCGTCGGGCACGTCCCGGAGCCCCTCGGGTACGTTCCCGGCGGCGTCGGGCACGTCCCGGAGCACGCCCGGCCCGGCCGCGACCGCGCCGGACCGGCCCCCGACCGCGTCGGCCGCGTCCCGGGCCCGGGCGGGTGCCGGGGCCAGCGTCAGGAGCGCGGCCGCGGACGCCGCCACGAGGGAACCGGCCGTCCAAAATCGGATCTTCGACATCGGGGCAGGCTAGGCAGCCGCCCGGCACCCCCGGCCCGTGCCGCGCGGAACACTGTTCACACCCCACCCGGTCGGAGTCACCGGACCCGCGACGGCCGTCGCGCACGCGCCGGTGGCAAGTTGCCCCGCTTCCGCGCGTGACCCCGGCCGAGCCTGACCCGTTGAACTCGTCATGAGACGCCCGGGAACGGCCCGGCGTCCCCCAGTACCGAGTCCAGGGAGCCCCCCGTGCCGCGCATGCTCGACGTCAGCGAGGACGTACGCGCCGAGATCGGCGACGAAGAAGCGGACCGGCTGCTCGCCGGCGACAACGCCCCGGGCAGCTACGACTGCACCTCCTGCCGCACGCCGGGCGACTCCGAGCAGGAGCGCACCAGCACGGTGCTGTTCGTCGGCGACGAGACCGCGGTCCTCGCGTTCGCCCACGCCAGCTGCATTCCGTCGCAGGTCGTCCGGGTCGCCGAGGAGCAGCTCCAGGGTGCCGTCGCCTCCATCACGGCCTCGGACACCGCCGACGCGCTGACCGCCGCCCACCCCGAGCAGGCCGTGCTCGGCGTCACCAGCGGTCTCGTCCTGATCGACGGAGAGCTGCACCCGGCGCTGGTCGTGGAGCCGACCGCGCCGGTGGCCCGTCCCGGGTCGGACGGCCTCACCGACGAGTTCCTGCCGCTCCTGGCCGACCAGGGCTTCCAGCAGGTCATGGACCTCCACGAGAAGCCCGCGGTGCTGCCGGGCTGGTCGGTCCTGGTCGCCATGGGCCAGCTGCACTCCGTGCTCCAGCCGGGACCCGGCGGCGCCGGGCAGGCGGCCTGGTGGCAGGCCCACCAGCCGCTCCAGGTCACCGACGGCTGGCGGGCGGCCGCCAACAAGTCGCACACGGTCCTGGTCTTCGCCGCCCCCGTCGGCTCGATCGGCCAGCAGCCCCGCGAGGACCTGCTGCGCGACGCCCTGGAGAAGGCGGCCGCGAACGGCCGCCTAGTGGCCGCCGCGATGCCGCTGGCCGGCACCTGATGGAGGACGGCCGGCCGGCCATAGAGCGGGCGCGGGTCCCCGGCACACCGAACGGTCCGGCGGGCGCCGGACCGGCGGGACGCGGGGGCCCGACCGTGCCGCGCCCCCGGCGGGCGCCTCTTTCGGAGAGCCGCCCGCATCCGACGGGCGGCGGGGTCGTTGGCACGTACGTGCACGCATACGACCCCTTCCTCCAGCCGTATCCGAGTCAGATCCCGGCGATGCGCCCCGCGCAGGACGTCACGGCGGGCGGTTCGTCGCCCACGCCGATCTACGACGCCCTGTACTCGGAATTCCGCAGGTCGTTCCGCACGCTGCCGGGCGACCGCAGCGGCGAGGAGGAGCTGGTCTTCCGGGCCTTCGGCACGGGCGGCTACGGGCAGGGTCACCGGCACACGTCGGCGTACCCGGCGGCATGGTCGGCGCAGCATCCGCAGCCGTACTCCCCCGGACCCACGCCGGCGGCCCTGCCGCCCGGACCCCGCAGGGGTCTGTAGGTCTGCGGGTCTGCATCGGGGGCGCGGGACCGGGGGAACGGCGGAGGGCCGGGGCTTGTCGAAGCCCCGGCCCTCCGCCGTATCCCCCCGCGTGGGTGCTACTTCTTGCGTCCGCGCTTCTCGCGCACCCGGACCGAGATGTGGATCGGGGTGCCCTCGAAGCCGAACTCCTCGCGCAGACGGCGCTCGATGAAGCGGCGGTAGCCGGCCTCCAGGAAGCCCGAGGCGAAGAGCACGAAGCGCGGCGGCTTGGTGCCGGCCTGCGTGCCGAAGAGGATGCGGGGCTGCTTGCCGCCGCGGACCGGGTGCGGGTGGGCCGCGACGATCTCGCCGAGGAACGAGTTGAGCCGGCCGGTGGGGACGCGGGTCTCCCAGCCGGCGAGGGCGGTCTCGATGGCCGGGACCAGCTTCTCCATGTGGCGGCCGGTCTTGGCGGAGACGTTGACCCGGGGCGCCCAGGCGACCTGCTGCATCTCGGTCTCGATCTCGCGCTCGAGGTAGTAGCGGCGCTCCTCGTCGAGCTCGTCCCACTTGTTGTAGGCGATGACGATGGCGCGGCCCGACTCGACCGCCGTCGTGATGATGCGCTGGTCCTGGACCGAGATGTTGTCGGTGGTGTCGATGAGGATGACGGCCACCTCCGCCTTCTCGATGGCGGCGGCGGTCCGCAGCGAGGCGTAGTAGTCCGCGCCGGCCTGCAGGTGGACCTTCTTGCGGATGCCCGCCGTGTCGACGAACTTCCACGTCACGCCGCCGAGCTCAATGAGCTCGTCGACCGGGTCGCGGGTGGTGCCGGCCAGCTCGTTGACGACCACGCGGTCCTCGCCGGCCACCTTGTTGAGCAGGGAGGACTTGCCGACGTTCGGGCGGCCGATGAGGGCGATGCGGCGGGGGCCGCCCACCGCGTTGCCGAAGCGCTGCTCGGGGGCCTCGGGCAGCTTCCGCAGGACCTCGTCGAGGAGGTCGCCGGTGCCGCGGCCGTGCAGCGAGGAGACGGGGAACGGCTCGCCGAGACCCAGCGACCACAGCGTCGCGGCGTCGGCCTCGCCGGACTGGCCGTCGACCTTGTTCGCGGCGAGGACGACCGGCTTGCCCGCGCGGCGGAGCAGCTTGACGACGGCCTCGTCGGTGTCGGTGGCGCCGACGGTGGCGTCCACGACGAAGAGGCAGGCGTCGGCCGCCTCGATGGCGTACTCGGCCTGGGCGGCGACGGAGGCGTCGATGCCGAGGACGTCCTGCTCCCAGCCGCCGGTGTCGACGACCTTGAAGCGGCGGCCTGCCCACTCGGCCTCGTAGGTGACGCGGTCGCGGGTGACGCCCGGCTTGTCCTCGACGACGGCCTCGCGGCGGCCGATGATGCGGTTCACCAGGGTCGACTTGCCGACGTTCGGGCGGCCGACGACGGCGAGGACGGGGAGCGGGCCGTGCCCGGCCTCCTCGATCGCGCCCTCGACCTCGTCGACGTCGAAGCCTTCTTCCGCGGCGAGCTCCATGAACTCCGCGTACTCGGCGTCGCCAAGTGCCCCGTGGTCGTGCTGGTCGTTCATGAAGTCCGTTCCTTGATCATTCGTGGTCGGTGGGTCCCCGGGCCGCGGGGCCCACTACTGAAAGTCTCGCTCAGCGCCCGGTGAGGCGCCTGGCGTTCTCCAGGTGGGCGGTGAGCCTGTCCTGGATGCGTACGGTGGCCTCGTCGAGCGCCTTGCGGGTGCGGCGGCCTGAACCGTCGCCCGCCTCGAAGGCGTCGCCGAAGACGACGTCGACGCGGCCGCGCAGCGGAGGCAGTGCCTTGACCAACCGTCCCCGGCGCTCGGTGCTTCCCAGGACGGCGACCGGGACGATCGGCGCACCGCTGCGGACGGCGAAGTAGGCGAGGCCGGCGCGCAGCGAGGCGAAGTCGCCGTCACCGCGGGTGCCCTCGGGGAAGATCCCGAGGACTCCGCCCTGCTCCAGGACGCCCAGCGCGTTGCCTATCGCCTTGCGGTCGGTGCCGTCCCGGTCGACCTTGAGCTGCCCGATGCCCTCCAGGAAGCCGCCTAGCGGGCCGACGAACGCCTCCTTCTTGATCAGGAAGTGCACGGGCCGCGGGGCGGTGCCCATGAGCATGGGGCCGTCGATGTTGTGCGCGTGGTTGACGGCGAGGATGGCGGGGCCGGAGGCCGGCACCCGCCAGGCGCCGAGGACGCGCGGCTTCCAGAAGCCGTACATCAGCCCGATGCCGATGCGACGGCCGACGGCGGCGCCCTTCTCGGAGGGCAGGGTCACTTGGCGGCCGCCCGCTTCTCGTCCACGAGCGTCACGACGCACTCGATGACCTGGTCCAGCGTGAGGTCGGTGGTGTCGACCTCCACGGCGTCGTCCGCCTTCGCCAGCGGGGACGTCTTACGGCTGGAGTCCGCCGCGTCCCGCTTGATCAGCGCTTCCTTCGTCGCGTGCACGTCGACGCCCTTGAGCTCGCCGGACCGGCGCGCGGCACGGGCCTCCGGCGACGCCGTGAGGAAGATCTTCAGGTCGGCGTCGGGCAGCACCGTGGTGCCGATGTCCCGGCCCTCCACGACGATGCCCGGCTCCGCGCCCTTGGCGATGCTCCGCTGGAGCTCCGTGATCAGCGCCCGCACCTCGGGGACGGCGCTCACCGCGCTCACCTTCGACGTGACCTCTTCGGTACGGATCGGGCCGGCCGCGTCCACGCCGTCCACGGTGATCGTCGGCCGCGCCGGGTCCGTGCCGGACACGATGACCGGCTTCCCCGCCGCGTTCGCCACGGCCTCCGCGTCGTGGACGTCCACCCCGTTGCTGATCATCCACCACGTGATCGCCCGGTACTGCGCACCGGTGTCCAGGTAGCTCAGCCCCAGCTTGGCGGCGACCGCCTTCGAAGTGCTCGACTTGCCCGTGCCGGAGGGCCCGTCGATGGCGACGATCACGGATTCCACGGTGGGAACACCTTCCTGGGGTGTGCGGTCGGGTCCCGGCGGTCTTGCCATGGCCCCCCACCAGGTTACCGACTCCGCAACCCCCCTCCAGCCCCGCCCACCCACCCCACTGCCCCACCCACCCACCTCGATGGCCCGCCCCCGCCCCCGCGTGAGCCCGCGGCACCTCCCCACGCGGGCCCCGCCCGCGTGCCAGCCGCCCGTCTACGGGCCCGCACCCACACCCCACGCAGCCCGCGCCCACCCGCCGACCACCCGCGTTTGGCCCGCGCCCGCGCCCCGTGTGGGCTGCGCCCGCGCCCCGTGTGGCTCGCGCCCCCACCGCCGTGCGGCCTGCGTCCGCGCCCCGTGAGGGCCGCACCATCCGCCGCCCGCCCCACCCCCGTGTGGGCAATCGTCCCGCTGGGGCGGGACGGGTGGGCACACGGGACGGCGCCCTCGGCGGCGCCTCGCCCCCTTGTGCCTACCCGCACCCATACGGCGCCGTACCAGTGGTGCGGGATCAGGCGCGGAAGCCTAGGCCCGGCAAGGGGCGCCGTTCCGTTGTGCCCACCCGTTCCGCCCCAGCGGAACGATTGCCCACAACGGGGGTGGGCCGAGGAGGGTGGGCCCCCGGCGGACGCGTGCCCACAACGGGGGTGGGCCGGGGAGGGTGGGCACCGCCCCGGCGGACGCGCGCCCCTACGGGGGTGGGCCGGGGAGAGTGGGCACCGCCCCCGGCGGACGAGTGCCCACCACGAGGGTGGGCCGGGGAGGGTGGGCACCGCCCCCGGCGGACGGGGGCCCACACCGCGATGGGCCGGGCTGAGCCGTTCGCTGGCCTGGAACGGGGGTGGGCGGAGTGGGGGCCGTCCGTTGCGCCCACAACGGCGTGGGCGAGGCGCGGCGGGGCCGGCCCCGGGGGTCAGGTGGTGCGGAGGGACCAGCCGCGTTCGAGGAGGGCGGCACCGAGGACCGCGGCGGCGGACGGCTCGACCATGAGTTGGACGAGCCCCGCCTGCTGCCCGGTCGCGTGCTCGATGCGGACGTCCTCGATGTTGACCCCCGCACGCCCGGCGTCGGCGAAGATGCGGGCGAGCTCGCCGGGCTGGTCGCTGATGAGGACGGCGACGGTCTCGTAGACGGCGGGGGCGGCGCCGTGCTTGCCGGGGACGCGGGCGCGCCCGGCGTTGCCGCGCCGGAGGACGTCCTCGACGCCCGCGGCACCGTCGCGGCGCTTGTCCTCGTCGGCGGACTGGAGGGAGCGGAGGGCGCGGACGGTCTCGTCGAGGTCGGAGGCGACGCCGGAGAGGACGTCGGCGACGGGGCCGGGGTTGGCGGAGAGGATGTCGATCCACATGCGCGGGTCGGAGGCGGCGATCCGGGTGACGTCGCGGATGCCCTGGCCGCAGAGGCGTACGGCGGACTCGTCGGCCTCTTCGAGGCGCGCGGCGACCATGGAGGACACCAGCTGCGGGGTGTGGGAGACGAGGGCGACGGCGCGGTCGTGGGCGTCGGCGTCCATGACGACGGGGACGGCCCGGCAGAGGGCGACGAGTTCGAGGGCGAGGTTGAGGACCTCGGTGTCGGTGTCGCGGGTGGGGGTGAGGACCCAGGGCCGTCCCTCGAAGAGGTCGGGGGTGGCGGCGAGCGGGCCGGACCGCTCCTTGCCGGACATGGGGTGCGTACCGATGTACGAGGTGAGGTCGAGGCCCAGCGCCTCCAGCTCGCGCTTCGGTCCGCCCTTGACGCTGGCCACGTCGAGGTATCCGCGGGCGAGCCCGGCGGTCATGGCCTCGGCGAGGGTGGCGGCGACGTGGGCCGGGGGTACGGCGACGATGGCGAGGTCGACGGGGCCTTCGGGCGCCTCGTCGGTGCCGGCGCCGAGCGCGGCGGCGGTGCTGGCGCGCGCGGGGTCGTGGTCGCGGAGGTGGACGGTGACGCCGCGGCCCGCGAGGGCGATGGCGGCGGAGGTGCCGATCAGTCCGGTGCCGATGACGAGGGCTGTTCTCACTGTGCGATGTCCTTGCGCAGGGCGGCCGCAGCGCCGAGGTAGACGTGCGCGATCGCGGACTTGGGCAGGTCGGTCTCGACGTGGGCGAGGAGCCGGACGACCCTCGGCATCGCCCCGTCGATGTCGAGCTCCTGTGCGCAGATCAGGGGGACGTCGACGATCCCGACGCGGCGGGCCGCGGCGGCGGGGAAGTCGCTGTGGAGATCGGGCGTGGCCGTGAACCAGATGCTGATGAGGTCGTCGTGGGTGAGCCCGTTGCGGGTGAGGACGGCGGTGAGCAGCTCTTCGACCTGCTCGCGCATGTGTCCGGCCTCGTCCTGTTCGAGCTGGACGGCTCCTCGGACCGCTCGTACCGCCACGTCGTGCTCCTTCGCCTGCGTCAAGTGCTCCGTTCAGCCTAGTCAGCGGTGGGGTCGGCGCGTCGCGGCGCCCGCCCTCCGAGACGTGCCGAGTGGAGGGCGGGGCCGGGGCGGGGCGGGTGCCGCCCGCCGGCCGGGTCAGAGCTGCTGCCGGCGGATGATGTCCTCCAGGGAGCCGCCCTGGGGCAGCGAACCGTTCGGGGTCAGTTTGTCGACGGCCTGCGGCAGGGTCCTGGCGATCTCGTCGGCGGCCTCCTCCGGGCTGACGCCGGCTTCCGCCGCCGCCTTGCGGAGGGTGTCGTCGGGGAGGGCTTCGGCGATCTGGGCGCCGCTGACGGGCTGGTTGTCGCCGGTGCCGACCCAGGACTGGGCCTGGTCGGCGAGGCCGGACTTGGTCAGCATGTCGAGGAGGCCGCCGAGCGGGTTCGAGCCGTTCGCGCCTCCGGCGCCGCTCCCGCCGCCGGCGAGGGCCCCGAGCAGGGAGCCGAGGAGGCCGCCGGCGCCACCGGCACCGCCCTGTCCGCCGCCTCCGAGGAGGCCGCCGAGGAGACCGCCGAGGTCGTTTCCCGCCATGGTTCTTGCCTTTCGTCCGGTACGGAACACGCCCAATGTCACCTGTACCGGCACGTTCCGCCACTCGGTGCACACGCCGGGCGCCGCACCGGCCGGGGAGGGCGGCGGGGTAGAACTGTCGGATGCTGCTGCACGTCGTACCGCTGGCCGACTGGTCCGCCGCCCCCGAGGCGCCCGATGCCCCCTACGCCCCGCCGTCGCTCGCCGCCGAGGGCTTCGTCCACTGCTCCGCGGACGAGGGTTCGGCGCTGGCGGTCGCGGACGCGCACTACCGGGCCGTGCCCGGCCCGCTCCTGGTGCTCGTGATCGACGAGGGGCGGCTCGGCGGGGAGGTCCGCTGGGAGGGCTCGGGGGGCGTGCTCTTCCCGCATGTCTACGGACCGGTCGAGCGGACGGCGGTGACGGCGGTCCTCGAGGTGCGGCGGGACGCGGACGGCCGTGCGAGGGAGCTGTTCCCCCGCGCGTAGGCGTGTTGCGGGCCCGGGAAGCGGGCCGGCGCCAAGCTGGCCCGTATGACTTCACGCGCCACGAAACGCCGTACCGTCCTCTTCGCCGCCGCGGCCCTGACGACGGCCTGCGGCTCGGACGGCGACGGCGGTACGGACGCGGGCACCAGCGCCCCGGCGACGCCGTCCGGTCCGGCCGCCACCACCTCCGCGGAGTCCGCGCCGGCCGCGACGAGCACGACGGGCAAGCCCGCCCCCGCGCTGGCGAAGACGTCGGACATCCCGGTCGGCGGGGGCACGGTCTTCACCGAGGAGAAGGTCGTCGTCACCCAGCCCGAAGCCGGTGAGTTCAAGGCGTTCTCGGCGGTCTGCACGCATCAGGGCTGCCTGGTGAACAAGGTCGCGGACGGCACCATCGACTGTCCCTGCCACGGCTCCAAGTACCGCATCGCCGATGGTTCGGTGGCGGCGGGACCGGCTCCCCGCCCCCTGCCCGCCGAGCAGATCACCGTCTCGGGGGACACGATCACCCTCGCGTAACCTGCCCGGCATGACTCCGGACGAGCTGGTGCGCGAGCACACGATCTACTCCTGCGTGATGGGCTCGCGCGCCTTCGGTCTCGCGACCGAGGGCAGCGACACCGACGTCCGGGGCGTCTATCTCGCCCCGACGCCGTTGTTCTGGCACTTCGAGAAGCCGCCCGCCCATGTGGAGGGGCCGGCCGAGGAGCAGTTCAGCTGGGAGCTGGAGCGCTTCTGCGAGCTCGCCCTGCGCAACAACCCGAACGTCCTGGAGTGCCTCCACTCCCCCGTCGTCGAGTACGTCGACGACCTCGGCCGCGAACTCCTTTCCCTGCGCACGGCCTTCCTCTCCCGCCGGGCCCACCAGACGTTCGTCCGCTACGCCGGAGGCCAGCGCCGCAAGCTCGACGCGGACGTCCGCCAGTACGGCCGGCCCCGCTGGAAGCACGCCATGCACCTGCTCCGGCTCCTGACCAGCTGCCGCGACCTCCTGCGCACCGGCGAACTCCGCATCGGCGTCGGCGAGGAACGCGACCGCCTCCTCGCCGTCAAGCGCGGCGAGGTGCCGTGGTCCGAGGTCGAGTCCTGGATGAACCGCCTCCAGGACGAGGCCGACCGCGCCCACGACTCGACCCCGCTCCCGGACGCCCCCGACCACGCGCGCGTGCAGGACTTCCTGATCCGCGCCCGCCGGACCTCGGCCCTCGCCGAGCTCTAGGCCCTAGGGGGCGCCCTGTCCGGAAGGTCTTACCCGGCCCCGTCTCCCGGTCAGGACGCCCCCACCCCCTGGCGGGCCCCCAGCCGCGCCCGTACGACGAGGTCGTGCAGCGCGTCCTGGACGTGCGCGGACTCCGGAAGCACCGAGGCCGCCTGGGCTTCGTCCAGGAACCCGTGCAGGGCCTCCGTCTCGGCCCGTACGTGCGCGACGGCCACCTCCGCGCTCCCGTGCTCGGCCTCGGTCTTCGCCGCGACGAGGTCGGGCAGCCGGGCGGGCGCCTCCGCCACCTCGCCGGCCAGGGTCGGCAGATGGGCCTGCACCTCGCCCGAACGCATCAGGTGGATGCCGGTGAGCAGCGCCCGGTAGGTGTAGAGCAGCGGCTTGAGTTCCCCGCTGCTCTCGAAGAGCCGCCACTGCGTCCCGGCGAAGCCCCGGTAGTGGTGCGCGTGGTGACGGGTGAGCACCCGGGGCACGAGGGAGACCAGCTCCGCGTGGGTGTCCGTGGTGTGGGCCACGAGCGGCGAGGTCAGCTGCTCCAGGACGTAGCCGTTGCGGCGCAGCATCAGCCGGGCGAACTTCCGCAGGTCGTGGGTGACGAGGTCCATCTCGACGCCGTCCCGGTCCCACATCCGGCTGCGGGTCTCCTCCGGCTCGCGGAGGCCTATGAGGGCGTCCACGGGCAGCAGGTGCGCGCCGCGCAGGTCCACGTCCGAGTCCCGGGACGGGAAGCCGTACAGGTGCGCGCCGGAGACGGTCGCGAAGAGCAGTGGGTCGGGCTGTTCGGCGACGACGGCCGAGAGGTCCAGGTCCAGGGTGAGCGTCATGGGTCAAGCGTCCCAGAGCGCGCCGAAGGTCAGCAGGTCGCTGCGGTACTCGACGTTCTCCGCCCATTCCTGCGGCCAGGCGTCCGCGCCGAGGTGGGCGCCGGCGAAGGCGCCCGCGAGGGCGGCGATCGAGTCGGAGTCGCCGCGGGTGCAGGCGGCGCGGCGCAGAGCGGTGAGGGGTTCCTCGGGGAAGAGCAGGAAGCAGAGCAGCCCGGTCGCGAGGGCCTCCTCGGCGATCCAGCCGTCACCGGTGTACTCGCAGGGGTCGAGCTCCGGGTCGGCCGTGCGCTGGACGGCGTCGAGGCGCTCCAGGACGGCCAGGCACTCGTCCCAGCCGCGCTGGACGAAGTGGAGGGCGGACGGGTCCTGGGAGCGGGTCCACAGGTCGCCGAGCCAGTTCTCGTGGTAGCGGGAGCGGTTCTCGTAGGCGTACGAGCGGAGCTGGCCGACGAGCCCCGCCGGGTCGACACCCTGCGCGAGCAGGTACACGGCGCGGGCGGTGAGGTCGGAGGCGGCGAGCGCCGTGGGGTGACCGTGGGTCAGGGCCGCCTGGAGCTGCGCGGCGCCCGCCCGCTGCTCCTCGCTCAGACCGGGGACGAGCCCGATGGGGGTGACCCGCATGTTGGCGCCGCAGCCCTTGGAACCGATCTGGCTCGCGTCCTGCCAGAGCCGGTCGCCGTCGAGGAGTTCGCAGGCGGTCAGGCAGGTGTTGCCGGGGGCCCGGTTGTTCTCCGGGGAGTGGTACCAGTCGACGAACTCGGCGCGGACGGGCCCGGCGAGCGCCTGCGGGGAGAGCACCTCCAGGTCCATGGCCGTACGGATGCCGCGGGCGAAGGCGAGGGCCATCTGGGTGTCGTCGGTGACGTACGCCTTGCCGTTCGCGAGGGGCAGGGCCATCGCCCTCCAGGGTCCGACCTTGGCGAGGATCGACGGCACGTCGTTGAACTCGGTCGGGAATCCCAGCGCGTCGCCGAGCGCCAGCCCGATCAGGGATCCCGTCGCGGCCTGCTTGGTGGCGTGTCGTTCGAGGTTCATGCGGGGCGTCCTTCCGGTCGTAGGAGGGGCGGGTGGAGGGTGGTGGCGTCGCCCGCCCGGTAGAGGGCGGCCGGTTTCCCCCGTCCGCCGGTGAGGCGCGGAGGTCCTTCCACAGCCTGGACGAAGCCGGGCGTGGCGAGGACCTTTCGCCGGAAGTTGGGGCGGTCGAGTTCGACGCCCCAGACCGTCTCGTAGACCTGCCGCAGCTCCCCGAGGGTGAACTCGGGCGGGCAGAAGGCGGTGGCGAGGCAGGTGTACTCCAGCTTGGCGCCGACGCGTTCGTGGGCGTCGGCGAGGATCCGGTCGTGGTCGAAGGCGAGGGGGCCGTGGGTGCCCCACGGCACCCACCGCGCCTGTGCCGCGTCGCCGCCGCCGCGCGGTTCCGGGGGGTCCGGTACGAGGGCGGTGAAGGCGACCGAGACGACCCGCATCCTCGGGTCGCGGTCCGGGTCGCTGTAGGTGCGGAGCTGTTCGAGGTGGAGGCCGGCGGCGGTGGCGCCGGAGAGTCCGGTCTCCTCGGCGAGTTCGCGGCGGGCGGCGAGTTCGGCGGACTCGCGGGGCAGTACGAAGCCGCCGGGCAGGGCCCAGGATCCGGCGTACGGCGACGTGCCGCGCTCGACGAGGAGGACGTGGAGGCGCTCCTCGCGGACGGTGAGGACGGCGAGGTCGACGGTGACGGCGAACGGCTCGAAGGCGTGGGGGTCGTACCCCTCGGGTGCCCGGGGCCCGGTCATCGGCGCTCCGGCAGCGGGTCCGCGAGTCGCGGGCCCTCGGCGAGGAGGGCGTCGACGGCGGCGACGGCGGCCGCGAGCCGCTCCTCGTGGGGGCCGGTGAGGACGGCCGTGCGGCGGCCGGTGTGGGAGAGCTGGGTGAGGAACCGGGCGGTCATCCAGGGCCGCAGGTGCTCCCCGTCGCGCAGTCCGTCGTCCTCGAAGTCGACGCCCCGGTGGTCGGTGAGCAGCCAGAGGTGCTGCCGGCCGCGGGCGGCGATCTCGCCGGTGTCGGGGCTGGTGGTGCCCATGTACCGCTCGTGCCAGATGGTGGTGGCGAAGGCGTCGGTGTCGCAGAAGAGGACGGGCGAGCCGTCGCGGGCGGCCTCCTCCTCCAGTTCGGCCTGGCGCTGGGCGATGACGGGGAAGTCGGAGGAGCGGAAGGTGACGTCGGACCAGGTGGCGCCGGGCCGTTCGGCGCGGAGTTCGGCGAGTTTGAGTTCGCTGTACTCGCGCCCGTACTCCGGCACGTACCGGGTGCGGGCCCAGACGCCGCCGCGCCGCCGGTAGTGGTCGGTGAGCGCGAGGGCCAGGGTGGTGGTGCCGGTGGACTCGGCGCCGAGGACGACGATCCGCCGGGTGAGGGCGGCCCGAACGGGCGGCTCGAGGAAGTCCCAGCAGCCGGCGGGGTCCGCGCGGACGGCGGTGCCGGAGACCGGGAAGCGGGTGCGCTCCGGGTCGACGAGGACGGACTCGGCGCCGAAGCGGCGGCCGAGCTCCTCCCCGTACGTCTCGGAGGTGAAGACGGCGTCGACGCGTTCGGGCACGGCGGCCCGGAAGACGGCCATGTGGGCGGCCCACACGTCGGGGTCGTGGAGGTCGACGGGGACGTCGTCGACGGCGCCGACGACGAGGACGTCGGGGTGGATCTCGCGCATCCAGGCGACCCGGTCCTCCAGCGGAAGGCTCTCCACGGAGGAGGCGCAGACGAGAACGGTGAGGCGCTCGCAGCGGTCGTGCGCGGTGCGGACGAGGTGGTGGTGGCCGGCGTGCGGCGGATAGAACTTGCCGAGGACGAGGCCATGGCCGTAGCGCTTCACGCCGTCGCTCCCACGGGTCGTCCGGCACCGGCGAGGTCCCGGGTCCAGCCGCGCAGGCCGATGACGCAGAGCGTCATGAAGCCGACGTACAGCAGGGAGGTCAGGTAGAGCTCCTTGTAGGCGTAGAGCGGTACGTAGACGATGTCGGCCGCGATCCACAGCCACCAGGACTCCACCAGCTTGCGGCACTGGCCGTAGGTCGCCGCCAGGGAGAGCACGGTCGTGACGGCGTCCCAGAAGGGGACGGTCGAGTCGGTGACGCGGTCGAGCAGGAGGGTGAGGGCGAGGGTCCCCACCACCCCCGCCGCGAGCAGCCACGTCCACTCGGCGCGCGTGGTGCGGCGCACCGGGAGGGCGTCGGAGCCTGGTCCACCCCCGTGGGTCCAGGTCCACCAGCCGTACACGGCGAGGGTGATGAAGACGATCTGGAGGCCGGCGTCGGCGTAGAGGCCGGCCTGGGCGAAGAGCAGGACGAAGAAGAGGTTGTTGGCGATGCCGATGGGCCAGTTGGCCACGTGCTGGCGGGCGACGAGCCAGACGCACAGCGCGCCGCTGCCGAATCCCAGGACCTCGGTCCAGTTGACCGGGGTGTCGAGGACGGTGAAGAGCGGCTGCTGCAGGGGTTCGAGGATGTTCGCGAGGCTCACGCCCGCCTCCTTAAGAGTCATATTGACTATAAAGGCGGACGGGCCGCGGCCACAAGGCCCCGCGCACGACGAAGCCCGCGACCGCCAGGCGGCCACGGGCTTCGTCGGGTACGGCGGGGAGCCTTACATGCCGACTTCCTTCATCAGCATGCCGACCTCGGTGTTGGTGAGGCGGCGCAGCCAGCCCGACTTCTGGTCGCCCAGGGAGATCGGGCCGAAGGCGGTGCGGACCAGCTTCTCGACCGGGAAGCCGGCCTCGGCCAGCATGCGGCGCACGATGTGCTTGCGGCCCTCGTGCAGGGTGACCTCGACCAGGTAGTTCTTGCCGGTCTGCTCGACCACGCGGAAGTGGTCGGCCTTGGCGTAGCCGTCCTCCAGCTGGATGCCGTCCTTGAGCCGCTTGCCGACCTCGCGGGGCAGCGGGCCGGTGATGGCGGCCAGGTAGGTCTTCTTCACGCCGTACTTCGGGTGCGTGAGGCGGTGGGCCAGCTCACCGTGGTTGGTGAGCAGGATGATGCCCTCGGTCTCCGTGTCGAGCCGGCCGACGTGGAACAGCCGGGTCTCACGGTTGTTGACGTAGTCGCCGAGGCACTGGCGGCCGTCCGGGTCCTCCATGGTGGAGACGACGCCGGCCGGCTTGTTCAGCGCGAAGAACAGGTGGGACTGGGTGGCGACGGTCAGGCCGTCCACCTTGATCTCGTCCTTCTCCGGGTCGACGCGCTTGCCCTGCTCCAGGACGATCTCGCCGTTGACCTCGACGCGGGCCTGCTCGATGAGCTCCTCGCAGGCGCGGCGCGAGCCCATGCCGGCGCGGGCGAGGACCTTCTGCAGACGCTCGCCCTCCTGCTCGGCGCCCGGGAAGGTCTTGGGGGTCTTGATCTGGGGGCGGTTCTCGTACCGCTCCCGGTTGCGCTGCTCGATCTTGGCGTCGAGCTCGCGCGAGCGGGCCGGGGCCTGCCGCTGCCCGTGCGGGCCACGACGGGGCGGGGTGCCGCCCTGCGGGGCCTTGGGGCCGCCCTTGGCGCCACCGCGGGCCGCGGCGCCGCGGCCCTTCTTCGGGGCCTCGGAGGGGGCGCCTACGTCGTAGGAGCGCTCCTCGGGGCGCGGCCGACGCGGGTTGCTCGGGCGCCGGTCGTCGCGGCCACCGCCGCCACCGCCCTGGTAGCCGCCACCGGAGCCACCCTGGTAACCGCCGCCGGAGCCGCTGCCACCGGAGCCGGAGCCGCCGCGGTAGCCACCGCCACCACCGGAGCCGCTGCCACCGGAGCCACCGCGGTAGCCACCGCCACCGCCGGAGCCGCTGCCACCGGAGCCACCGCGGTAGCCACCGCCACCGCCGGAGCCGCTGCCACCGCGGCCGCCACCGCCGCTGCTGCCGCCGCGGCCGCCGCTGTTGCCACCACGGCTCCCGCCGTTGTTTCCGCTGCTGTTCCTGCCGCTGCTGCTTCGCATCAAACTTCCGTCTTGTCGTCGTCCTCACGATCCGGTGCATCCGGATCGAACGAAGGAACCCCTTCCAGCGAGTCCGGCTCGACCGCCTCCGCCTCGGGGAGGAAGGGCGCGAGTTCGGGGAGTTCGTCCAGGCCTCGCAGGCCCATCCGCTCCAGGAAGTAGTTCGTCGTCCTGTACAGGATCGCACCTGTTTCGGGTTCCGTGCCCGCCTCCTCCACCAGACCGCGCTGGAGGAGGGTCCGCATCACGCCGTCGCAGTTGACTCCGCGGACCGCGGAGACCCGGGAACGGCTGACCGGCTGGCGGTACGCGACGACCGCGAGGGTCTCCAGGGCCGCCTGGGTGAGCCGGGCCTGCTGCCCGTCCAGCACGAAGGCCTCGACCGCCGCGGCGTGGGCGGGGCGGGAGTAGTACCGCCAGCCGCCGGCCACCCTGCGCAGCTCGAAGCCGCGGCCCTGGACGGTGTACTCGTCGGCCAGCTCGTGCAGGGCGTCGGCCACCTCGCGCGGGGTGCGCTCCAGGACCTTGGCCAGGTGGGCCTCGGTGGCGGGCTCGTCGACGACCATGAGGACGGCTTCGAGGGCGGGCTTGAGGTCGCTCACGCGGTGGCCTCCTGGTCGAATTCGTCGGTCACGGCTCCGGACGGGTCCGTCTCCCCGCCGGTCCAGGAGACCGTGAGGTCCCCCAGGGCGGTCTCCTGGTCCAGGGCGACCGCCTTCTCCCGGTAGAGCTCCAGGAGGGCGAGGAAGCGGGCGACGACCGTGAGGGTGTCGCCGGCGTCCTCGATCAGCTCGCGGAAGGCCGCCGTACCCCGCTCCCGCAGCAGCGCCACGACCACGGCGGCCTGCTCCCGGACGCTGACCAGCGGGGCGTGGATGTGGTCGACGTACACCTGCGGCTCGGGCTTGGGCCGCATGGCCTTCACCGCCAGCTTCGCGAAGCCCTCGGCGCCGATCGAGATGACCACCTCGGGCAGCAGCTCGGCGTGGTGCGGTTCCAGTCCGACGGTACGGGGATGGCGGCGGCCCTCGGTCTCCCACCGCTCCTCGAAGATCGCCGCGATGCGCTTGTACGCGCGGTACTGGAGGAGCCGGGCGAACAGCAGGTCGCGGGCTTCGAGGAGCGCGAGGTCCGCCTCGTCCTCCACCTCGGCGGCGGGCAGCAGCCGGGCCGCCTTCAGGTCGAGCAGCGTGGCGGCGACCACGAGGAACTCCGTCGTCTGGTCGAGGTCGCCCTCGGGCCCCAGGGCGCGCAGGTGCGCCATGAACTCGTCGGTCACCTGCGAGAGCGCCACCTCGGTGACGTCGAGCTTGTGCTTCGTGATCAGCTGGAGGAGCAGGTCGAACGGCCCCTCGAAGTTCGCCAGCCGCACGGTGAACCGCCCACCCCCGGCCTCGGTGGGCTCGGTGGGCTCGTGGGTCTCGGTGGGCTCGTGGGCCTCGGTGGCCTCGTGGGGTTCGGCGGCCCCCTCCTCGACCGCCGCCGACCGCACGACGGGATCGGGCTCGGGAGCCACGACGGGATCGAGAACCGCGCTCGGCTCGGGCTCGGGCTCGTGCTCCACGACCGGGTCCGGCGCCACGACGGGCTCGGGCTCGGCGATCGGCTCGGGCTCGGGCTCCACGGCCGGTACGGGGTCCGGCGCGCCCGGGCCGCGGCCCAGGAGGCGGCGGCGCGGCGGGCGGGACGTTTCGTCAGGGGCGTGGTGCATGGGATCCAGGGAGAACGGGGAGGCGCGGCAGCCCGCAGGCTACCGTCAGCGGCCGCGCAGGCGGCGCACGAGGATGCTCGCGTCGCCGCGGGACTCCAGGTCCGCCAGGACGACCGCGACGGCCTCTCGGACGATCCTGCCCCGGTCGACGGCGAGACCGTGCTCGCCGCGGAGCACCAGCCGGGCGTGCTCCAGGTCCATCAGCTCCTCAGCGGAGACGTAGACCGTGATCTTCTCGTCGTGGCGCTCGCGGCCGCTGGGCCGCCGGTTCGGGGTACGGCCGCCGCGCCGCCTGGCGGCTGCCGGGGCGGGGACCGCCGCGGCGGACGCGGTCTTCGGAGCGGAGCTCTCGGGCTCCGCTGTCCGGGCGCGCGGTTCGGCCGCCTCCGCGTCGGCCGCCGCGTGCTCCGCGGAGCCCTCGGCCGCCGCCGTGTCGCTCTCGCCCGCCGGGGCCGGGACGGCCCGGCGGGGTGAGGACGACTGGAGCGCCGTCCCCCCGGTCGTACGGAAGAGTTCGTCGGCGCCGGGCAGACTCACTCGGCGTGACACCGGGCGAGCACCTCCCTGGCGAGCTGGCGGTAGGCGGCGGCGCCCACGGAGTTGGACGCGTAGGTGGTGATGGGCTCGCCGGCGACCGTGGTCTCCGGGAAGCGCACGGTCCGTCCGATGACCGTGTGGTACACGTGGTCGTCGAAGGCCTCGACGACGCGCGCGAGGACCTCGCGGCTGTGCACGGTCCGGGAGTCGTACATCGTGGCGAGGATGCCGTCGAGCTCCAGGTCGGGGTTGAGCCGCTCCTGGACCTTCTCGATGGTCTCGGTGAGCAGCGCCACTCCGCGCAGGGCGAAGAACTCGCATTCCAGCGGCACGATGACCTTGTGAGCCGCCGTCAGGGCGTTCACGGTCAGCAGGCCGAGCGAGGGCTGACAGTCGATCACGATGTAGTCGTAGTCGTTCATCAGCGGCTTCAGGGCGCGCTGGAGCGTGGACTCGCGCGCGACCTCGCTCACCAGCTGGACTTCGGCGGCCGAGAGGTCGATGTTGCTCGGCAGCAGGTCCATGTTGGGTACGGCGGTCTTGAGGAGGACCTCGTCCGCCGACATGCCCCGCTCCATGAGCAGGTTGTAGACGGTGAGGTCGAGCTCCATCGGGTTCACGCCGAGGCCGACCGACAGGGCTCCCTGCGGGTCGAAGTCGACGAGCAGCACCCGTCGTCCGTACTCCGCGAGCGCGGCACCCAGGTTGATGGTCGACGTGGTCTTGCCGACGCCGCCCTTCTGGTTGCACATCGCGATGATCTTCGCGGGTCCGTGGTCGGTCAGGGGACCCGGGATCGGGAAGTACGGCAGGGGCCGTCCGGTGGGGCCGATCCGCTCGCGGCGCTGGCGGGCAGCGTCGGGTGCGAGGGTGGCCGCGTACTCCGGGTCGGGCTCGTACTCGGCGTCGGGGTCGTAGAAGTGCCCCTCGGGCACCTCGTCATAGGCGGCGAAGTGGGTGGACTCTCGGCCCATCTCGTTGCCGGCCGTGGCGTTCACGTGTAGGCCGTCCATCGTCTTCATCGTGTGGGCTGTCGTCATGGGCTGGTGCGTCGCGAAGGTCCGCACCGCGACGGAGCCGATCGGAGCACCTGGCGCACCGCTCCCGGGAGTAATTGTCGACTCATTCACAAGTCGTCTTACCTCCTTGGATGTCACCAGGAACATTTATCGATAGGTCAGCGTGGCACCATGCCGACGGTTGGCGACTCTATGGCGTGTCACCGCTCCGCAGCAACACAATCCGCCGGACCCGGCCCGATGTGTCGGCAACCGAACACGTCTCTGTCAAGGGTGCGCAGGCACGCATCCACACGTTTCAGGGGTGTGCGAAACGGTTAAAGGGTTACGTTCGAGGCGAGTTGCCCGAACGTTTCGGCGTGGCCGGAGACACAGCCGGCCGGACCTTGTCGAACAAGGTCCGGCCGGGGGTGCGGCATTGACGGCACGCGTTGACGGCGGTGCCGCGAGGGTCAGCCCAGGAGGGTGCTCAGCTCGACGTGCTCGAGGCCGTGCGCCTCCGCGACCTCCTTGTAAACCACCTTGCCATCATGGGTGTTGAGGCCCAGACCGAGGGCGGCGTCGCGGCGCAGCGCCTCGGCCCAGCCGTTGTTCGCCAGCGACACGATGTAGGGCAGCGTGGCGTTGGTGAGGGCGTAGGTGGAGGTGTTCGGGACCGCGCCCGGCATGTTGGCGACGCAGTAGAAGACCGAGTTGTGGACCTGGAAGGTCGGCTCGGCGTGGGTGGTCGGGTGCGAGTCCTCGAAGCAGCCGCCCTGGTCGATCGCAATGTCGACAAGGACACTTCCGGGCTTCATCTTGGCGACGAGCTCGTTGGTGACCAGCTTCGGGGCCTTGGCGCCCGGGATGAGGACGGCGCCGATGACGAGGTCGGCCTCGACGACGGCCTTCTCCAGCTCGAAGGCGTTGGAGACGATCGTCTTCACCTTGGTGCCGAAGATCTTGTCGGCCTCGCGGAGCTTGTTGATGTCACGGTCGAGCAGGGTCACGTGGAAGCCCATGCCGACGGCGATCTGGGTGGCGTTCCAGCCGGAGACGCCGCCGCCGATGACGACGCACTCGCCGGCGTGGGTGCCGGGGACGCCGCCGGGGAGGACGCCGCGGCCGCCGACGGAGCGCATCAGGTGGTACGCGCCGACCTGCGGGGCCAGGCGGCCCGCGACCTCGGACATCGGGGCGAGCAGCGGGAGCGCGCGGTTGGCGGTCTCCACGGTCTCGTACGCGATGGCGGTGGTGCCGGACTCGAGCAGCGCGTCCGTGCACTCGCGGGAGGCGGCGAGGTGCAGGTAGGTGAAGAGCGTCTGGTCCTTGCGGAGGCGGTGGTACTCCTCCGCGATCGGCTCCTTGACCTTGAGCAGCAGGTCGGCGGTGGCCCACACCTCGTCGGCGGTGGGGAGGATCTCGGCGCCGGCGGCGACGTACTCCTCGTCCGTGATCGAGGAGCCGACACCGGCGTTCTGCTCGACGAAGACCTGGTGGCCGTGGCGGACGAGCTCGTGGACACCGGCGGGGGTGATGGCCACGCGGAACTCGTTGTTCTTGACCTCGCGGGGGATGCCGACCTTCATCGTCGATCACGGTCCTTGAATCAGGGTGGATACATGGGGCACTGCGATACATACCCGGATGCACTGCGGCGCACCGGGGCAGACCACGTTCGAACGCGGCGCACCCAGTCTAATGAAGGAGTTCCCGGTGTCTAGCCTTTCAAAGTACTAATCTTTCTCGGAGCCACTGCGGATTTCGTAGGCCACGGGTTCCGATTCCAGCAATCTCTCCGCCGTGGCCCGGTGCAGCCCGGCGGCAGCCGGGTCGCCGAGGCGGTCGAGAGTGTCGGCCAGCCGCAACTGCAGCGCCGCCTGGAGCCGGGTGTCCTTCGCGCGGCGGGCCCACTCCACCGCCTCCTCGCAGGTCCGCAGCGACTCCTCGGGCCGTCCGGCGTACTCCTGCACCCGCGCCGCCTCGCTCAACGCCCGTGCGTGGCCCGGGAGATCCGCGAGCCGCCGATAGCCCGCGGCGGCGGCCCGCCAGTTCCGCAGCGCCTCGCCGTACCGCCCCGCATAGGTCTGCACGGCTCCCAGGCGGGCGTACAGCCGGGCCTGGTCGGCGCGCTCGTCCCGGGCGAGACGCTGCGCCAGCGCCCGGCCGTACCAGTCGCCGGCCCGCTGCCAGTCCCCCAGCTCCTGATAGGCCCCACCTACGGATTCCATTGCGCGACCGGTCGCGTACGGGTCATTTGCTTTGCGTCCGGCATCCAAAGCCGACCGATATCGCAGCAGAGCGTCCTTCGTCCTGCCCGTCCGGGCGTCGAGATCGGCCAGGTTCAGCAGGGCCGCGGCCCGCTCCCGGTGCAGCCCGCGCCGCTCGGCCACGTCCAGGACCAGCCGGTGCAGGCCGTACAGCTCGGGCGCCGCGGCCTCGGCGCCCCGGTGCGCGGCCAGCGCCCTGACCAGCGAGGCCACCAGCCGGCGGGCCAGCGTGTCCAGCTCGCCGTCGGCGACGGCCATCCGCGCCGAGGCCAGCAGGACCGGCCGGCGCGAGTTCAGCCAGGCCGCCCCGGCGGCCGCGCTCGGGAAGCGCAGGGCACGCGGAAGCCCCGCCAGCTTCCGGCGGGCCGGCGAATCCTCGGGTTCGGTGACCGCACGGCACGACTGGAGAAGCCGTACGGTCCGCTCCAGCATCCGGGCCCGCGCGAGCTGCACCTCGGCGGGCCGGTCGCGCTCCTCCAGCTGAGCACGGAGCAGGGGTACGAGGTGCCCCCGCACCTCGTACTGTCCGTCCTCACCGACGGAGACGAGCCCCAGGGCGGCGAAGTCGGCGAGGGTGGTGTCCGCCGCGGAGACCGAGCAGCCGGCCAGCGCGGAAGCCGTGTGCGCGTCGGCCCGCCCGAGCGGGGCGAGCGACAGGTATCGCAGTATCCGCGCGGCGGGCTTGTCCAGCCCCTCGTGGGCCAGCTGGAAGGCACGGGTCAGCGGGTCCCCGCTCAGCGCGCGCAACCGCTTGGCCAGGTCGGCCACGGACGCCTTCGGCCGGGCCGACAGCCATCCCCCCGCCAGCACCACCGCGCCGGGCAGCCCTCCGCACTCCTCCACCAGCGACTCCGCCGCCTGCGGGTCGACGGTCACCCGCACCGACCCCGTGTAAGCGGTCAGCAACTCGATCGCCGACTTCGGATCGAGCCCGCCGAGCGTGCACGGCCGCACGTCCGGAATCCCGGTGAGCGGCCCCCGGGACACCCCCACCACCAGCGTGTCCGGGTTGTCGGGGATCAGCGGATCGGCCTGCTCCGCGTCGACGGCGTCATCCAGCACCAGCACCGCCCGGCGCTTGCCCAGCGCCCCCCGCACCAACTCGGTCAGCTCGTCCTCGCCGGCCCCCGGCGGTTCCGCGACCCCCAGCACCGCCAGGAGTTCCTGCGCCACCCGCCCGGCGGGGACGGGATCCCCTCCGGGCTCCGTCAACCGCGCCCTGAACACCCCGTCGGGATAACGGTCCGCGAGCCCCGCCGCCAACTCCTCCGCCAGCGCCGTACGCCCCGACCCCGGCTTCCCCGCGATCAGCAGCACCCTCGCCCTCGGCGCCTTACGCCCCGTCAGCGTGTCCAACCCGGTCCGTTCGATGTCAGCGCGCAGAGCCTTCAACTCCCGCTGCCGGCCGAAGAACTGCCGGCTGCCCGCCGCCGCCACCGCCTGATCCGTCACGGGCCACGCTCCCGTCCACCTGCACACGAGCCGATCCCGCGGGGGTCTCCTCACGGGCATCCCGAGCGTAGTTCAGCCCCCGCCACCACCCCCCGCGAGCACGACCAACACGTCCCCCAATCGGATCAACCGATCGTCACACCACCCACCCTCGTCGTCGTCACAACGCACGCCACCCACCTCCGTTGCGGGCACAACGGACGGCGCACCCACGGCCTACCCCCGTTGTGGGCACAACGGACGACGCCCACCCCGGCCCCCTTCGTTGTGGGCACAACGGACGGTGCCCACCCCGGCCACCCCCGTTGTGGGCAATCGTTCCGCTGGGGCGGAACGGGTGGGCACAACGGAACGGCGCCCCCTGCCGGGCCTAGGCTTCCGCGCCCGGACCCGCACCGGTTGCGCGGCGAACTATGGGTGCGGGCAGGTGCAGGGGGCGAGGCGCCGCCGAGGGCGCCGTCCCGTGTGCCCACCCGTCCCGCCCCAGCGGGACGATTGCCCACACGGCGGTGGGCGGGGGCGACCGGCAGGCGCCGGGGCGGCGCGGGCCCGCCCCGCAGACCCGCATCCCAGCCCGCCCCGCAGACCCGCACCGCCAACCCGCACCCGGCCGCCGGCGCCGCAAGCGGCCGTTAGGCGGCGAAGGGCCTAGCGGGCCAAGGCGCGTCGGGGGCGCGCAGCGCGGAGAGCCCGGACCCCGCCCGCGCGGCGGCGAGCGCGAGTACACCGGTGACGAGGCAGGTGTTGTGGAGGCGGCCCGCGAGGACGCCGGAGACGAGGTCGGCGAGCGGCACCCGCGCGTGCTCCATGTCGGCCTCCTCGTCGGAGACCTCGTAGCGCGCGCCCTCCGCCTCCGCGAGGTCGCGGGCGAGGAAGATGCGGACGGCCTCGTCGGTGCCGCCGGGCGAGGTGTAGACGTCGGCGAGGACGCGCCAGTCGCCGGCCTTGACGTGGGCCTCTTCGTACAGCTCGCGCTGGGCGGCGTGGAGCGGGTTCTCGCCGGGGACGTCGAGGAGGCCCGCGGGGATCTCCCACAGCTTCTGCCGGACGGGGTGGCGGTACTGCTTGATCAGCAGGACGCGGTCCTGCTCGTCGAGGGCGAGGACGGCCACCGAGCCGGGGTGGACCTGGTAGTCGCGGCGGGCGACCGTGCCGTCCGGCATGACCACGTCGTCCGTGCGGACACTGGTCTTCTTTCCCTGGAAGGGGGTCGTGGTCTCCGTGACCCGCCATTCCTCCGGGGTGTCCTGCAACTGCATCTGGGTCCTCCCACATAAGAACCGCATACGGACCGCGTACGAGACGCGTACGAGCCGCATGCGAACCGCGTGACCGCATACGAAAGCCGGGGTACGGGTCCGTGAGGACCCGTACCCCGGCAACGTTAACGCCGACGGCCGACAGCGCCGGCTACTTCGCGGGCTTGCCCGTCTTGCGCTCGACGGCCGCCTTCACCAGGCCCGCGAAGAGCGGGTGCGGGCGGGTCGGGCGGGAGCGGAGCTCCGGGTGCGCCTGGGTGGCGACCAGGTAGGGGTGGACCTCGCGCGGGTACTCGACGTACTCGACGAGCTTGTTGTCCGGGGAGGTGCCGGAGAAGACCAGGCCGGCCTTCTTCTCCAGCTCGGCGCGGTAGGAGTTGTTCACCTCGTAGCGGTGACGGTGGCGCTCGTCGACGTACGGCTGGTCGTCGTAGACCTCGCGCACGATCGAGCCCTCGGCGAGCTTCGCCGGGTACAGGCCCAGGCGCATCGTTCCGCCCAGGTCGCCGGCGCCCTCGACGTACGCGAGCTGCTCCTCCATCGTGGAGACGACGGGGTGGGCGGTGGCCGGGTCGAACTCGGTGGAGTTGGCGTCCGGGATGTCCGCGAGGTTCCGCGCGGCCTCGATGACGATGCACTGCAGGCCGAGGCAGATGCCGAGCAGCGGCACCTTGTTCTCGCGGGCGTACTGGATGGCGCCGATCTTGCCGTTCACGCCGCGGTCGCCGAAGCCGCCGGGGATCAGGATCGCGTCGACGTCGCCGAGCTGCTTCTGCGCACCCGCCGAGGTCTTGCAGTCGTCGGAGGTCACCCACTTGACCTTGACGCGGGCCTTGTTGGCGAAGCCGCCGGCACGCATGGCCTCGGTGATGGAGAGGTACGCGTCGGGCAGGTCGATGTACTTGCCGACGAGCGCGACGGTGACCTCGTGCTCGGGGTTGTGGACGCGGTCGAGCAGGTCGTCCCAGGTGGACCAGTCCACGTCGCGGAACGGCAGGTCGAGCTTGCGGACGACGTAGGCGTCCAGGCCCTCGGTGTGCAGCACCTTCGGGATGTCGTAGATCGACTTGGCGTCGATGGCGGCGACCACCGCGGCCTCGTCGACGTCGCACATCAGCGAGATCTTGCGCTTGATGGCGGTCGGGACCTCGCGGTCGGCGCGCAGCACGATCGCGTCGGGCTGGATGCCGATGTTGCGCAGGGCGGCGACCGAGTGCTGGGTCGGCTTGGTCTTCAGCTCGCCGGAGGGGCCGATGTAGGGCAGCAGCGAGATGTGCACGACGAAGACGTTGTCGCGGCCGACCTCGTGGCGGACCTGGCGGACGGTCTCCAGGAACGGCAGCGACTCGATGTCGCCGACCGTGCCGCCGACCTCGGTGATGACGACGTCCACGTCGTCGGTCGCCATGCGGCGGATCCGGGACTTGATCTCGTTGGTGATGTGCGGGATGACCTGCACGGTGTCGCCCAGGTACTCGCCGCGCCGCTCCTTGGCGATGACCTGCGAGTAGACCTGGCCGGTGGTGACGTTGGCCGAGCCGTCGAGGTCGACATCGAGGAAGCGCTCGTAGTGGCCGATGTCCAGGTCGGTCTCGGCGCCGTCGTTGGTGACGAACACCTCGCCGTGCTGGAAGGGGTTCATCGTGCCGGGGTCGACGTTCAGGTAGGGGTCGAGCTTCTGCATCGTGACCCGCAGGCCGCGGGCCTTGAGGAGCGCACCCAGGCTGGAGGCGGTCAGGCCCTTGCCGAGGGAGGAGGCGACACCCCCGGTGACGAAGATGTGCTTGGTCGTCGTGGTGTTGGGCGGCATCGCCAAGAGGGGGCTCCCGTGGTCGCGTTCTGGAGGTGCGTACCGGCGTCCCCTCCGGAAGAATCGGGGGGTGCCGTCGCTGCGGTTGCGGGGTCTTCGGCTTTCGCCGTTTCCCACCGGTCCACGGGGTACCAGGGTATCAGCGACATCGGGAGACCGCTTCCGGCCACACGCGGCAGTCGGGTGTTCACGCACGGCGACGCGGAGGGCCGGGCGGCGGGCGGTACGGCCGTGCGGCGACCCGCCCACCAGGGAAAAGAGGTGCCGGAATATACGGCCCAGGAGGAAACGGGGGTCGTTCACCTGATCGGAGCAACGTCGTTACCGACGTGATCACCGGGTCACTAGGGTGCGACGTATCCTGCTCGGACATTGCCCGCCGAGCCGGCCGGCCAGTGGCGCCACCCCGCCCTACATCCGGCCCGAGAGCTCGTCGACGACCCCTTGACCGCTGACACAAACGGATCGGGCCGAGAACCGGCCCGATCCGAGCAAGCGCCCCGCGGGGCGGACATGGCCGTTCGACTGGAGTGAAGCACGTGGCCGGGCGCATCGAGGATTACGCACTCATCGGAGACATGCAGACCGCAGCCCTGGTCTGCCGGGACGGCAGCGTCGACTGGCTGTGTCTCCCACGCTTCGACTCGCACGCGGTCTTCGCCGGACTGCTCGGCACCGAGGAACACGGGTTCTGGCGGGTGGGTCCGGCGGGTCCGGCGGACGCCGAGCCCGCACCCGCGGACCGGCGCCGCTACGTGGGCGACTCGCTGATCCTGGAGTCCGAGTGGGACACGCCGCGCGGCACGGTCCGGGTGACCGACTTCATGCCGCCGCGCGACGGCGCACCGCAGCTGATCCGGATCGTCGAGGGCGTCTCCGGGCGGGTGCGAATGCGCTCGGCGCTGCGGATGCGGTTCAGCTACGGCCGGATCGTGCCCTGGGTCCACAAGGTCGGGGAGCGGACGGTCGCCGTCGCCGGGCCGGACTCGGTGTGGCTGGACTCGGACGCCGAGACCCACGGCGAGAACCTGACCACGTACTCGGACTTCACCGTCACCCCCGGCGACCGGATCACCTTCACGCTGTCCTGGCAGCCCTCCCACCGGGAGCCGCCCGCGCTGCCGGACCCCGACGGCTCCCTGGAGGCCACCGCCGACTTCTGGCGCGAGTGGGTCGAGCACTGCACGTACCACGGCCCGTACCGGGAGGCCGTGGTCCGCTCGCTGATCACCCTGAAGGCGCTGACGTACGCGCCGACCGGCGGGATCGTGGCCGCGCCGACCACCTCGCTGCCCGAGGAGATCGGCGGCGTCCGGAACTGGGACTACCGCTACACCTGGCTCCGTGACGCGGCGATCACCCTCTCCTCGATGCTGCGCACCGGCTACCGCGAGGAGGCCCGCGCGTGGCGTGACTGGCTGCTCAGGGCGGTCGCGGGCGACCCGGAGAACCTGCAGATCATGTACGGCATCGCCGGCGAGCGCGAGCTCGGCGAGGCGGAGCTCGACTGGCTGCCGGGGTACGAGAACTCGGGCCCGGTCCGGGTCGGCAACGGCGCGGCCAACCAGCTCCAGCTCGACGTGTACGGCGAGGTCACCGAGGCCCTCCACCTGGCGCACATGACGGGCCTGTCCCGCAACGACTACGCCTCCCTCCTCCAGATCAAACTGATCAACTACCTGGAGAAGCACTGGGACCAGCCCGACGAGGGCATCTGGGAGGTCCGCGGTCCGCGCCGGCACTTCGTCCACTCCAAGGTGATGGCCTGGGTGGCGGTCGACCGCACGATCAAGCTCATCGAGTCCGGGGACGCCGACGGCCCGCTGGAGCGCTGGCAGGAACTGCGCGACGAGATCCACCGGGACGTCTGCGAGAAGGGCTACGACAAGGAGCGGAACACGTTCACGCAGTCGTACGGCTCCAAGGAGCTGGACGCCTCGCTGCTGCTGATCCCGCAGATGGGCTTCCTGCCGCCGGACGACAAGCGGGTGATCGGCACGATCGAGGCGATCCAGCGCGAGCTGTCCACGGAGGACGGCTTCGTCCTGCGCTACCCCACGGCCGGCGAGGAGGCCGGCGTCGACGGCCTGGAGGGCGACGAGGGCGCGTTCCTCGCCTGCTCGTTCTGGCTGGCCGACGACCTGGCGATGATCGGCCGCGTCGACGAGGCCCGCACGCTCTTCGAGAAGCTCCTGGGCCTCCGCAACGACCTCGGGCTGCTCGCCGAGGAGTGGGACCCGCGGCTCCAGCGCCAGGTGGGCAACTTCCCGCAGGCCTTCAGCCACGTGCCGCTGATCGACACCGCGCTGCGGCTGACGGCGAGCGGGGCGTACGGCGGCTAGCAAGTCCCGCGCGGGGGACGGCGCCCGGACCTACGATGAGAGGGTCCCGTCCCCCCGTATGAAAGGGGGGCTCCCATGGCTCCCCATGTCTCCGAAAGCGCCCTGGCCGGACTGGTCGAGGACCTGGCCGGCGAGGTGATCACCCCCGGCGATCCGGGCTACGACGAGGCGCGTGCCCTGCACAACGGCATGCTCGACCGGCGCCCGTCGGTGATCGCCCAGTGCGCCACCCAGGCCGACGTCTCGAACGCGGTCCTGTTCGGGCGCGCCACCGGGCTGCCGATCGCGGTCCGCGGCGGAGGGCACAGCGTCGCCGGGACCTCCGTGATCGACGGTGCGCTGGTCGTCGACCTGCGCCGGATGCACCACGTCGTCGTGGACCCGGAGGGCATGACGGTACGGGTCGAGGGCGGGGCGACGATGGCCCACCTGGACCACGCGTGCCAGCCGTTCCACGTGGCGACCACCGGCGGACGGGTGTCCACCACCGGCGTCGGCGGCTTCGTCCTGGGCGGCGGCTCGGGCTGGCTGGAGCGGAAGTTCGGTCTCGCCAGCGACAACCTGCTGGGCGCCGACCTGATCACCGCGGAGGGCAAGCACGTCCACGCGGACGCGGAGGAGAACCCCGAGCTGTTCTGGGCACTGCACGGGGGCGGCGGCAACTTCGGGGTGGCGACCTCGCTGACGATGCGGCTGCACCCGCTGCCGCGGATGAGCGTCGCCATGCTGTTCTTCCTGCCGGACAACGCGCCCGAGGTGGTGCGCACGTTCCGCGATCTGGGCGTGCGCGCGCCCGACGAGTTCGGCGGCGGCGCCATCTACCTGCCCGCGCCCCCGGAGCCGTTCATCCCGGAGGACCTGGTCGGCAAGCTGGTCTGCGGGGCGCTGTTCACGTACACCGGCCCGGTCGCCGAACTCCGTGACTTCGCGGCGCCGTTGTTCGCGCTGAACCCCGTGGTCGAGATCGTCACGGACATCCCGTACGTGGATCTGCAGACGATGCTCGACGACCCGCCGGGGCTGCGGAACTACTGGTCGGCCGAGTACCTGCGGGAGTTCCCCGACGAGGCCGTGGACGTGTTCTGCGACCGCGGCGCGCGGATCCCGGCGCGGACGGCCACCCAGCACGTGCTGTTCCTGATGGGCGGGGCGGTGGCCGCCGGGGCCTCCCGGTATCCGCAGCCGTGGCGCACCGCGCCGTGGGCGGTGCACCCGTTCGCGACCTGGGAGGACCCGGCGTACGACGAGCAGGCGAGGCAGTGGGTGCACGACGTGCGGGCCGACGCGCGGCCGTGGGCGCTCGAGTCGACGTATCTGAACTTCGTCGGCGCCGAGGGCGAGCAGCGGATCGTCTCCTCCTTCGGGGAGGAGAACTACCGCCGGCTCGCCGCCGTGAAGGCCGCGTTCGACCCCGACAACGTGTTCCGGTACAACCAGAACATCGCGCCGGCCGGCTGATCACCTCAGGGCGGTGATCACCTCCTTGGCGGCCCGCTCGCCTTCGGTGGCGCCGCCCTCCATGAAGCCCTGGAAGTCGTACGAGCAGTGCTCGCCGCCGATGTGGACGTTGCCCTGCGCGGTCCCCTCGTACTTGGCGTACCGGTGGAGGTAGCCGACGGGCCAGCAGGAGTACGCGCCGAGCGAGTACGGGTTCTTGTGCCAGGCGGAGAGCTGGGCGCGGCCCGTGTACGCCCGGGAGGTGCCGGGGAAGAAGGCGTCGATGCCGGCCAGGTAGCGGGTGACCAGGTTCCGGACGTACGGGTCGGATTCGGTGGAGAACGGGGCGGCCGGGTTCAGGTTCCGGGCGAGGCTCCCGCCGCCGTACTGGAGGAGGATGCCGCCGGTCCCGCCCTGGATCTTGGTGGTGTCCCAGGTCTGCTGGACCTCGGAGTCGGTGAAGCAGTCCCCCGCGGAGACGCCGGGCCAGGGGCCGGTGCCGCGCCAGGGGCGGGTGCCGAACTGCATGTTGAGCTTGGTGCAGTAGCCCATCCTGGCGTCCCGCAGCAGGTTGCGCATGAGCGGGTCGAAGCCGGCCTGGGAGACGTCCAGTTGCTGGAGGATCGGCAGCGGGACGCACAGGATGGTGTGGTCCGCGGTGACGGTCCGGGTGGCGCCGGCCTCGGTGAAGGTCAGCGTCTGGGTGCCGTCGGCGTTGGCGCGTACGGCGGTCAGGGACCAGCCCATGCGCAGGGTGCCGGGGGCGAGTGCTCCCGCGACGGCGTTCGGGAGCCGGTCGTTGCCGCCGACGATGTGGTAGCGCTCGTTGGACAGGCCCCAGACGTTGAAGTTGCCCGGATTGGTCTGGTAGCCCATGAGCAGGACGAGGGCGAGCGAGGACTGCTGGGTGGTGTCGGCGCCGTACTCGACGTTGTAGGCGACGTCGATGAACCGGCCGAGCGGCGAGGAGTGCCCGCCGGGGACCCGGCTCTCGATCCACTCGTACACCGACATGTTGTCGAGGGCGGTGCCGGTGGGGGTCGTCTGGTTCCAGGTGACCTCCCCCGACTCGGAGAGGTCGCGGCGCAGCGCCTGGTAGACGGCGTTGAAGTCCTCGTCGGCCTGGGCGCGCGGGTAGTAGGCGCCGCCGAACCAGAGGACCTCCTCGGCTCCGTTGGGTCCGCCGCCGAGGAAGTCCTCGGCGGCGAGGTCGAAGCGGCGGCAGAGTTCGAGGATCTTCTTGTGGCTGGTGTCGATCAGCTCGCCGCCGATCTCGGAGGTCTGCCCGTACGCCCAGTGGGCCCGCTGGGTCCACATGCGGCCGCCGACCCTGGACGGGTTCGCCTCGTAGAGCACCGGGCTGAGGCCGGCGTCCTGGAGGGTGAGGGCAGCGGTGAGGCCGGAGATCCCGGCGCCGACGACGGCGATGCGGGCGGTGCTCGGGACGGGCGGGGTCGTGGTGGCGGCCGCGGCGGGCACGACGGTGGCCGCCGTGCCCGCGCCGACCGCGATGCCGGCGGCGGCCGCGTACTTGAGCAGGGACCGGCGCCCGACGGCGTCGGCTCTCATGCCGCGGAGCTCGTCGACGGGCAGGCCGAGGCGTCGGGCGTCGGCGTGCTCGGCGGCGAGGTGCTTCAGGAGGTGCATCGGGTTGGTGCGTGCCATGGGGCGCTCCTGGAGGAAGGGGGGACGTTGCTACCCGGGAAGGGAAGGGTCAGCTCTGGGGCACGGGGGCGGGCGCGGGCGCCTCGTCGGAGGGGCGCTCGGCGGCGTCCTCCAGGACGATCCGGCCGATGATCTCGTAGCGCTCGGGCCGCTTGGCCTTGAGGTAGAAGCCGAGGCCGAGGCCGCCGAAGAAGACCGCGCCGACGATCCACGGGATCGCCTTGAAAAAGAGGGAGTCGGCGGCGAGCCCGGCCGCCGTCTCCATGTTCATGATCAGCAGCACGACGACGGCGATCATGCCGACGCCGCCGAGCAGCGGGGCCGTGAGGGTCTTGAACCAGTGCCGGTCCTCGGGGTGGTTCTTGCGGAAGTAGCCGATGACGGCGAAGGAGCAGAGGGTCTGGACGATGAGGATCGCCATGGTCCCGAGGATGGCGAGCAGGGTGTACAGGTGGATGTACGGGTCCTGGCCGGTCAGCCAGAAGGCGACGACGAGGGCCACGGCGATCGCGCTCTGCACGTACGACGCGATGTACGGCGAGCCGTGCCGCGCGTGGGTGCGGCCGAGCGCCGGGTGGAGGAAGCCCTCACGGCCGATGGCGTAGAGGTAGCGCGAGGCGCACTGGTGGAAGGCCATGCCGCAGGCGAAGGAGCCGGTGAGCAGCAGCCACTGGAAGGCGTCGACGGCCCAGGCGCCGATGAAGCTCTGGGTGGGCGCGAAGAACAGGTCGAGCGGCGAGGAGGAGGCGGACAGCTTCACGGACTCCGCCAGTCCGTTCCCGGCGATCGTCATCCACGACACGTAGATGTAGAAGAGGCCGACGCCGATCACGGAGATCAGGGTGGCGCGCGGGATGACCTTCTTGGGGTTGCGGGACTCCTCCCCGTACATCGCGGTCGACTCGAAGCCGACCCAGGACCAGAAGGCGAAGAAGAGGCCGAGGCCGGCGGAGGTGCCGGTGAAGGCGTTCTTCGGGTTGATCGGCTCGACCGGGATGCCGTCGGGGCCGCCGCCGGCGATCAGGACGGCGGTGGCGACCGCGAAGAGGACCGCGATCTCGGCCACGAGCATCACGCCGAGTGCCTTGGCGGTCAGGTTGATGTCGAAGTACGAGAGGACGGCGGTGACGGCCAGCATGACCGCCGCGTACAGGATCCAGGGAAGGTCGACGCCGAGCTGGTCGGCGACGGTCGTCTTGGTGAAGTACGCGAAGACGCCGACGATCGAGGCCTCGAAGACGATGTACGCGAGGACCGCGAGCATGCCGGACGCCATGCCGGCGATCCGGCCGAGGCCGTGCGAGATGTAGCCGTAGAAGGCGCCGGCGGCCGTGATCCGCTTGGCCATGGCGACGTAGCCGACCGAGAAGACGGTCAGGACGAGCGTCGCGAAGAGATATCCGGCGGGTGCGCCGACGCCGTTGCCGAAGCCGACGGCGATGGGGAGGTTTCCGGTCATCGCGGTGATCGGGGCCGCGGTGGCCACGGCCATGAAGACGACGCCGACGAGACCGACGGAATTCGCCTTCAGCCGGTGGACCTCTGGGGTGGAGTTCTTTGCCATGGCGCGAGAGCATCCTCGCGTGTGACACAGGCCACAATCGACATGCGGTCATACAATTCCCGCCACGACACGACGAGTTGTCGCCCCGGTGTACGAACTGTCCGGTCCCGTGACCGTGGGGTGATGTCGTCGAAACGCGGACGCGGGTAGCGTCCGGGCCCATGGACAATCAGGGCGGGATCACCGTGCAGCGGGCACTCGAACTTCCGGGCCTCCGCGGCGGGCTCCCGGAGGTCGTCGCCGGCGCCGACCGGCTGCACCGCACCGTGCGCTGGGTGCACGCGGGCGAGGTGCCGAACATCGCCTCGCTGCTCAAGGGCGGCGAACTGCTGCTCACGACGGGACTCGGCCTCGGCACCCGCCCGGCCGAACAGCGGGCCTTCGTCCGCCGGCTCGCCGACCGGGGCATCGCGGCGCTCGTGGTGGAGCTGGGCCCGCGCTTCGCCCGGCTCCCCGCGACGATAGTGGAGACCGCCCGGGCGGCCGGCCTGCCCCTCGTCCAACTCCACCGCGAGGTCCCCTTCGTCGCCGTCACGGAGGAGATCCACACCGAGATCGTCAACGGCCACTACGCGCTCCTGCGCCAGGCCGAAGAGGTCCACCGGCAGTGCACCGAGGCCCTGCTCGGCGGCGGCGGGGTCCCCCAGGTCCTCCGCATCCTCTCCGAGTTCGCCGCCAACCCGGTCTTCCTGGAGACCGCCGACGGCCAGCTGCTGTACGCGGCGGGCGCCGACTCCACACCCGCCGACCCGCTCCAGGTCTGGGACGGGCTGCGCGGCCAGCGGGCCGCCCGCGAATCCGGCCCGCCCACCGGCACGGTCCTCGTCGACGTGCCCGGCGGCGGCCCCGGTACGTCGTCGGTGCGGGCCCGCCTCGTCCTCCTGGCGGTCTCCGGCGCCCTCTCCCCCGTCCACCGGATGGCCGCCGAGCGGGCCGCCGGTCTCCTCGCCGTCGTCCTCATGCAGGCCCGCCAGGAGGAGGAGCTGGCCGCCCGCGGCCGCGGCGACTTCCTCACGGACCTCGCGGAGGGCCGGATCACGGCCGAGGCCGCCCCCGCCCAGGCCCGCGTCCTCGGCTTCAAACCGGGAGACGGCCCGCTCCTTCCGGTCGTCATGCGCCTGGCCTCGGAACTCTCCCCCTCCGGCAACTGGGCCCTGCTGGCCCGAGCGGTCCTGGAGGAACTGTCCTCCGTCGGCGTCCCCGTCCTCCTCGGCGTCCGCCCCGTGGAGGGCCGGGTGCCCCTGCTGCTCGGCCTGCGCTCCGAATCCGAGCGCACGGCGGTCGCCGACCGGGTCGCGGTGGCACTGCGCGCGGGCGTGGAACGGGCCGGCCTCGAACGCGCCGGCGTACACCCCCCGATCGTCGTCGTCGGCGTCGCCGGCAGCTGGGCGGCGGCCTCGGCGGGCCTACGCCACGCGGCCGAGACCGCGACGGCCGCCCAGGGCCTCTCGGACCTCCCCTGGTACGACGCCCGGCGCCTCGACATCGACCTGCTCCTCTGGCGCCTCCACTACCACGGGGACACCGTCCTCCCCGCCTTCGTCGACCGCGCCATCGGGCCCCTCCGCGACCACGACCGCACCTCCCGCCCTCCTCTCCTCCCCACCCTCGAGACCTACCTCGCCCACGCCGGCCGCAAAGCCGAGACCGCCCGCGAGCTCCACCTCAACCGCCAGACCCTCTACAACCGCCTCGCCCGCATCTCCGAACTCCTCGGCACCGACCTCGACGACCCCCAAACCGTCCTCGCCCTCTCCCTGGCCCTCCGAGCCCGCCGCCACACCCCCTAGCCCCCGTCACCCCACCCCGCTGGCGCGCGCCCACCCCCGTTGTGGGCAATCGTCCGCCAGGGGCGGAACGGGTGGGCACAACGGCCGGCGCCCCCTGCCGGGCCCAGGCTTCCGTCCGTTGTGGGCAATCGTCCGCCAGAGGCGGAACGGGTGGGCACAACGGCCGGCGCCCTATGCCGGGCCCAGGCTTCCGCGCCCTCACCCGCACCGGTCGCGCGGCGAACTACGGGTGCGGGCCGGCACAAGGGGCGGACGCGCCACCAAGGGCGCCGCCCCGTGGACAGGCCCAAGCCACCACACGCCACGCCCCCTCAAGGCGCCAGGCCCCGCAAGGGCCCAACCCCCACCCCCCAGCCCCTACCGCCCCACCAACTCGTCGTACACGCTCAGCACATGCGCCACCGTCTCGTCCTCCGTAGGCCACGTCCCCGCCTGCACCCGCCCCGCCGCCCCCAGATCCATCCGCCGCTCGACGTCCTCCAGCAGCCCCCGCACGGCCCCGGCGAGCGCGCCGGCGTCGCCGTAGGGAACGAGCTCCGCCGCGTCGCCGACGAGTTCGGGCACGCCGCCGACGGCGGTGGCGACGAGGGGCACGCCGAGGCGGAGGGCTTCCTGTGCGAGGAGGGAGCGGGCTTCCCAGCGGGAGGGGAGGACGGCGACGTCCGCCGCGGCGAGGAGTTCGGCGACGTCCTCGCGGCGTCCGATGAGCCGCACCGCGAGGCGCTCCTCGGTGATCCGCCGTTGGAGGAGGGCCCGTTCGCGTCCCTCTCCGGCGATCACGAGGAGCGGCTGCGGGTCGAGGTCCCGCCATTCCCGGGCCGCGTCGAGGAGCGTCCGGTACCCGCGGCCCCGTTCGAGCGCGCCGACCGCCATGATCAACGGCCGGTCGACGGCGCCGAGTTCGGCGCGGGCCTTGCCGTCGTGGAGGCAGACGGGTCCGCGCGCTGCGGGGACGGTGACGGGCGCGAGCCGGGCGTCCCTGGCTCCGCGCCGCCGGGCCCGGTCGACGAGTTCGGACGAGGTGGCGAGGACGACGGTGGCGGCGCGCACGGTCCGGCGTTCCAGGAGCCGCTGGAGCCCGCCTTGGGCGCCGTCGAGGTGGCTCCGGCTGTGCCAGGTGGTCACGAGGGGCGCCCGGACGTCGCCGGTGAGGGCGAGGGCGGCCCGCACGGACGCCTGCAGCCCGTGTGCGTGGACGACGTCCGCGCCGATGGCGGCGTTGCGGAGCGCGCTGACGCCGGCGGGGTCGCCGAGCCGGGGCAGCGGCACGAAGTGCGCGCCGGCGCCGAGGTAGTCGTAGGCCTGGTCGAGTCCGGCCGGGGCGCACACGGTCACGCGCACGCCCCTCGCCACCAGCCCCGAGGCAAGTGATCGGACGTGAGCGCTGCTGCCCGCGCTGCCGCCGCCCAGCACTTGAACCGTACGGAGCTGTGTCACGCGCCCAAGGATGCCAGTAGCCGCCCCTGACCGTACGCACGTTCCGACACCGAAGTGGCGTCGTTCCCTTGTGCGGAACGCGTCCGGCGTACGCACTCACCCGGCGGGTTCACCCACACGGGTGAGCGCGCGCCGGATCAGCCCGCGCGCCTCACGCGTCCGCCCTGGCCGCCGCCAGGAGCTCCTCGGCGTGTGCCCTGGCGGTCTCGGAGTCCTCCTGGCCGGCGAGCATCCGGGACAGCTCGCGTACCCGGTCCTCGCCCTCGAGGACGGTGACGCCGGACCGGGTGACGGAGCCGTCGTTGGTCTTCTCGACGAGCAACTGCCGGTCGGCGAAGGCCGCGACCTGCGGGAGGTGGGTGACGACCACGACCTGTGCGGTCCTGGCCAGCTTGGCGAGCCGGCGGCCGATCTCGACGGCCGCCTTGCCGCCGACGCCCGCGTCGACCTCGTCGAAGAGGTACGTGGGCACCGGGTCGACCCCGGCGAAGACGACCTCGACGGCGAGCATCACCCGGGACAGCTCACCACCGGACGCGCCCTTGGCGATCGGGCGCGGCGGGGCACCGGGGTGCGGGGCGAGCAGCAGCTCGACCTCGTCGGCACCGGACGGGCCGTAGGCGACGCGGCGGCCGCCGACCTCGACGCCCTCCGGGTCCTCGGTCTGGCTGAGGGCGAACGACACGCGCGCGTGCGGCATGGCGAGCGAGGCGAGTTCGGTGGTGACGGCGTCGGCGAACCGGTCGGCGGCCTCCGTACGGGCGTCGGTGAGCCGCTGGGCGAGGACGGACAGGTCGTCCCGCAGCCGGTCCCGCTCGGCGGTCAGCTCCTCGATGCGGTCGTCGTCGCCGTCGAGCTCTCCGAGCCTGCCGGCGCTCTCCTCCGCCCAGGCCAGCACGGCGGCCGTGCCTTCGCCGTCCCGGCCGTACTTCCGGATGAGCTGTGTGAGGGCCGCGCGGCGTTCCTCGACGGCGGCGAGCCGCAGCGGGTCGGCGTCCAGGTCGTCGGCGTATCCGGCGAGCTCGGTGGCCACGTCGCCGAGGAGGATGGAGATCTCCCCCATCCGGTCGGCGAGCGCCGCGAGCGCCGGATCGTGCGACCGTACGGCTTCCAGGGCCCGGCCGGCACCCGCGACCAGGGTGGTCGCGTCGACGGACTCGGGGTCCTCGGGGTTGCCGGTCAGCGCGCCGTGCGCGAGCGCCGCGGCGGAGGCGAGGGCCTCGGCGTGCCCGAGTCGCTCGGCCTCGGCGGCGAGCTCGGCGTCCTCGCCGGGAAGCGGGGCGACGGCCTCGACCTCGCCGAGCCCGAACCGCAGCAGATCGGCCTCCTGGGCGCGTTCCCGGGCCCGGGTGGTGATCTCCTCCAGCTCGCCGGTGACGGCCCTCAGCCGCTTGTACGCGTCCGCGTAGGCGCCGAGCGGCACGGAGACGGCCTCGCCCGCGTACCGGTCGAGCGCACCGCGCTGCCGGGCCGGCTTGAGCAGGCCCTGCTGGTCGGTCTGGCCGTGGACGGCGACGAGCTCGTCGGCGAGTTCGGCGAGCAGCCCGACGGGCACGGAGCGCCCGCCGAGGTGGGCGCGTGAGCGTCCCTCGGCGGAGACGGTACGGCTGACGAGCAGCACGCCCTCGTCGAGCTCGGCCCCGGCCTCCTCGGCGCGTACGGCGGCGGGCGCGCCCGCGGGCACGCTGATCCGCCCTTCGACGACGGCCGACGCCGCGCCGATCCGCACCAGGGCCGGGTCCGCCCGGCCGCCGAGCAGCAGCCCCAGGCTGGTCACGACCATGGTCTTGCCCGCACCGGTCTCACCGGTCACCGCGGTGAAGCCGGGCGACAGCTCGACCACCGCGTCGTCGATGACCCCGAGCGACCGTATCCGCATCTCCTCCAGCACGCCCCAGACCATACGAGGTTTCCCGGGTCCGATGCGACATCGCCCCCGCGCGTAACCCTCCGGCGCGCCGATCGTTCGTGCCCCCGGGGGCCGGGACGTCAGTGCGGGGCGCCCCGCCACCCCGACACCGGCAGGGCGAACTTGGCGACCAGGCGGTCCGTGAAGGAGGCGTGGTGCAGCCGGGCCAGCCGGACGGGCACGGCGCCCCGCCGCACCTCGACGCGCGCGCCCGCGGGAAGTTCCACGGTCCGCCGCCCGTCGCACCACAGCACCCCGTGGGGGGTGTGCGGCTCGACCTCGACCGCGAGCACCGACTCCGGGGTGGTGATCAGCGGCTTGGCGAAGAGCGCGTGGGCCCCGATCGGGACCATGAGCAGCGCCTCGACCTCGGGCCAGACGACGGGCCCGCCCGCCGAGAAGGCGTACGCGGTGGATCCCGTCGGTGTCGCGCAGATCACCCCGTCACAGCCGAAGCCGGTCACCGGGCGCCCGTCGATCGCGAGGACGACCTCCAGCATCCGCTCCGGGGACACCTTCTGCACGGCCGCCTCGTTGAGCGCCCAGTCGCGGTGCAGGACGTCGCCGTTCTCGTACACGACGACGTCGAGGGTCATCCGTTCCTCGACCTCGTACGCCTTCGTCACGACCCGGTCGACGACCTTGTCGAGGTCGTCGCGCTCGGCCTCCGCGAGGAAGCCGACGCGCCCCAGGTTGACGCCGAGCATGGGCACGCCCGAGGCGCGGGAGAACTCGGCGCCGCGCAGCAGGGTGCCGTCCCCGCCGAGGACGACGAGGAGTTCACAGCCGTCGAGGGCGTCGGAGCAGGCCTCCGGCACCCTCTCCACGGACGGCGGTAGCGGCAGGTCCGAGGCCTCGGCCTCCAGGACCCGGACGCCGATGCCGCAGCGCAGCAGGCCCAGGACGACCAGTTCGGCGCTGCGCACGGCGGCCGGGCGGCCGGTGTGCGCGAGCAGGAAGACGGTACGGGTTGTTGCCTCTGGTGGTGCTGCCGTTGAGCTCAACGAGGTCCTTCCGCCACGGCGCGGTCGACATCCGCCGGATCCAGCGCGGGCGCGCCCGCCCGCAGCCACAGAAAGTACTCGACGTTGCCGGAGGGGCCGGGCAGCGGGCTGGCCGTGACGCCGAGGACGCCGAGCCCGAGTTCGGCGGCCCGCCGGGCCACGTTCTTCACCGCGTCGGCGCGGAGTTCGGTGCTCCGGACCACTCCGCCCGTGCCGAGCCGCTCCTTGCCCACCTCGAACTGCGGCTTCACCATGAGGACCAGGTCGGCGTCGGGCGCCGTGCACGCCGCCAGGGCGGGCAGGACGAGGCCGAGCGGGATGAACGACAGGTCGCCGACGACGAGGTCGACCGGGACGCCGTCGATCGCGTCGAGTGTCAACTCGCGTACGTTCGTGCGGTCCTTCACGGTGACGCGCTCGTCGCTCTGGAGCGACCAGGCGAGCTGTCCGTAGCCGACGTCGACGGCGACGACGTGGGCGGCGCCCGCGCGCAGCAGGACGTCCGTGAAGCCGCCGGTGGAGGCTCCCGCGTCCAGCGCCCGCCGGCCCTCGATCCGCAGCCCCTGCGGCACGAAGGCCGCGAAGGCGCCGGCGAGCTTGTGGCCACCGCGCGAGACGTAGTCGGGATCGGAGTCGTCCTGGACGACGACGATGGCCGCGGCGGTCTCCACCTGGGTGGCGGGCTTGGTGGCGACGGTCTTGCCGACGGTCACCCGGCCCGCGGCGATCAGCTGGCTGGCGTGCTCGCGCGAGCGCGCGAGCTTGCGCCGGACCAGCTCGGCGTCGAGACGGCGGCGTGCCACTCCTGCCACGTTCGGTTCAGCTCCTGTTGTCGTGCGGACGGGGGGCGGGGTGCGCGTCGAGCGAGGTCAGCTCGTCGCGCAGTCCACGGTGTACATCCTCGTACACCTCCAGGTGTCCGTCCGCCGGGAGGTGGTCCACGTCGGCGAGACGCGCCAGGTGCGCGTCGACGGGGGCGTGCCCGGTGAGCTCCCGGTCGACGCCGAGCGGCGCGGGCGCGGCGGGCGCGTACGGCTCCTCGGCGGCCCGGTCGGCGGGGTCCGGCATCTCGTCGTTCATGCCCCGACGCTACCGCGAAGGCCTGGGGTACCGTCGACGGCGATGGCGACGATCACTGAGTGCCGCGACGCACTGGACAGACTTTCGGACAACCTCGCGCGGGCGGACGACGGCGTGCGGGGTGCGGCCGCGCTCGACCGCACCCTGAGCTGCCACATCACGGACCTCGACACGACCTTCACGGGCCGTCTCGCGAACGGCCGGATCGAGGTCCAGGACACGGTTCCGGGCCCGCCGCCGGCCAAGGCGCAGATCCGGCTCGCGATGTCCGGCGACGACCTGGTGGCGATGGTGGGCGGCGAACTGAACTTCGCGAAGGCCTGGGCCGCCGGCCGGGTCAGGCTCGAAGCGGGCTTCCGCGATCTGATCCGGCTCCGCTCACTTCTGTAGCGCGGGCTCCTGCGCGTCCGGCTCCTGGGCCTGCGGCACCACGGTCCGCCGGGCACGCGCCTTCCGCCCGGCCGGCACGACCAGCGGCGTCCCCGTCTCCGGGTCGTCGATGACCTGGCAGCGCAGCCCGAAGACCCGCTCGACCAGCTCGGCGGTGACGATCTCGGACGGCGGGCCCTCGGCGACGATCTCGCCGCCGCGGACGGCGATGAGGTGGGTCGCGTACCGGGCCGCGTGGTTGAGGTCGTGCAGGACGGCGACGAGCGTCCGGCCCTGCGTCTCGTGCAGCTCGGCGCAGAGGTCGAGGACGTCGATCTGGTGCTGGATGTCGAGGTACGTCGTCGGCTCGTCGAGCAGCAGCAGCGGGGTCTGCTGGGCGAGCGCCATGGCGATCCAGACGCGCTGGCGCTGCCCGCCGGACAGCTCGTCGACGTACCGCTCGGCCAGCTCGGCGACCCCGGTCGCCTCCATCGACTCCCGGGTGATCCGCTCGTCCTCCGGGGACCACTGGCGCAGCAGCCCCTGGTGCGGATAGCGGCCGCGGGCCACCAGGTCGGCGACGGTGATGCCGTCGGGGGCCACGGACGACTGCGGCAGCAGGCCGAGGGTCTTGGCCACCTTCTTGGCGGGCATCGTCTGGATGGACTGCCCGTCGAGCAGGACCCGCCCCGCGCTGGGCTTCAGCATCCGGGAGAGGGCGCGCAGCAGGGTGGACTTGCCGCAGGCGTTCGGCCCGACGATGACGGTGAAGGAGTTGTCGGGGATCTCGACGGACAGATCGCGGGCGATGACCCGCTGCTCGTACGCGAGGGTCACCGATTCCGCGCTCAGCCGCTGCCCCTGCCGACCGTCCATGCCCGTGCTCCCGATGTCCGCCAACCCAGAAAGAGTTAGGTTAGCCTACCCAACTTTCCAGGCCACCGGCCGCCTCTGCCACAGCCCGGCAGCCTCACACCCCCAGCCGCGCCAGCACCTTCCCCGCGTCCGGCACACCCGCTCCCGGCACGTCCGCCGCCGACCACGCGGCCCCGCACAGCGCCCGCACCGCGTCCATCACGTCCGCCGCCCCCTCGGCGGCCCCGGCCTGCGCACCCTCAAGGACCAGCTCACCGCCGCTCACCGCCGCACGCCACCCCCCGCACAGGAACCCGCCGTCCGCGTCCTCGACCACCTCCGGCTGCCCTACCAGCAGCCCGCGGAGGTCAGCGGCCACATACGTCGGCCGGTGCTCCGGCGCCGCCGCCAGCAGCTGCGCCACGTCCGTCACCCCGGTCAGCACGAGGAGCGAGTCCACACCGCCGTTGAACGCCCCCTCGATGTCCGTGTCCAGCCGGTCCCCGACCACCAGCGGCCGCTTCGCCCCCGTCCGCAGCACCGTCTCCCGGTGCATCGGCGGCAGCGGCTTCCCCGCGACCTTCGGCTCCGCGCGGCCGCCCGTCGCGATCCGCACGACCTCCACCGCGGCCCCGTTCCCGGGACCGATGCCCCGCGCCCCGGGAATCGTCAGGTCCGTGTTCGACGCGTACCACGGCACCCCGCGCCCCACCGCGTACGCCGCCTCGGCGAACCGCGCCCACGGCATCCCCGGCCCGCCGTACCCCTGCACGACCGCCACCGGCTCGTCGTCGGCCGACTCCACCGGCAGCAGACCCCGCTCCCGCAGCGCCACCCGCAGCCCCTCACCGCCGACGACGAGCACCCTGGATCCCGGCGGCACGTCGTCCGCGATCAGCCGGGCCACCGCCTGCGCGGAGGTCACCACGTCCCCGGCCTCCGCCGGCACCCCCAGCTCGGTCAGGTGCGCCGCGACCTCCTCCGGCGTCCGCAGCGCGTTGTTCGTGACGTACGCCAGGTGCATGCCACCGTCTCGCGCCGCGCCCAGCGACTCCACGGCGTGCGGTACGGCCTCACCGCCCGCGTACACGACACCGTCCAGGTCCAGGAGCGCCGTGTCGTACGCCTCGTTCAACGGCACGACACTGCCGCCCGGACGATTCCCGCCGGCGTCCCGCTGTCCCTGGCCGATCCGCACCGTCACCGCTCACTCCTCGCATCACCGGGTGAAATTCCCCCACTCCCCCGATCATCGCTCATGGCCGCCGCCCACATACGATGACGAGATGAACACCTCAGGTCACGCGGCCGCCGACGTCCGCGACGACGCCGCAGGGCTGCGCCTGGCCCCGTTCCGCGGGCTCCGTTACGTCCCCGAACGGGTCGGCAGCCTCGCCGCCGTGACGTCCCCTCCCTACGACGTCGTCGTACGACCTGACGGTCTACTCCATCTGGAGTCGGCGGACCCGCACAACATCGTCCGGCTGATCCTCCCGCAGGCCATCACCGCCGGCACCCGTCACCGCAAGGCCGCCGTCACCCTCGACCGCTGGCTCGCCGACGGCATCCTCGCCCCGGACCCGGAACCCGCGCTCTACGTGTACGAGCAGCACGGCGACGGCATCCTCCAGCGCGGCATCATCGGCGCCCTCGAACTCTCCACCCCGGACGCGGGCGTCGTCCTCCCCCACGAGGACGTCATGCCGCACGTCGTCGAGGACCGCGCCGCCCTCATGCGGACCACCGCCGCCAACCTGGAGCCGCTGCTCCTCACCTACGTCGGCGAGGAGGGCGGCGGCGCCGACGAGGTCATCGCCCGCACGGTCCTGCGCGAGCCCCTGCTCTCCACGACCACCGAGGACGGCTTCCACCACCGCCTGTGGTCCGTCACCGACCCCGCCGAGCTCGCCCGGGTCGCCGGCGACCTGGCGCGCCACCAGGCCCTCATCGCCGACGGCCACCACCGCTGGGCGACCTACCTGCGCCTGCGCGAGGAGCACACCGCCCCGGGCCCCTGGAACTACGGCCTGGTGCTCCTCATCGACACCGCCCGCTACCCGCTCCGGGTCCGCGCGATCCACCGCCTCCTCAACCGCCTCCCGGTCGCCGACGCCCTCACGGCCCTCGGCGACTCCTTCCGGGTCCGCCGCATCGAGCACTCCCTGCCGGTCGCCCTGGAGGCCCTGGAGGCCGCCACAGCCGACGGGAACGCCTTCCTCCTCGCCGGCGACGGCGCCTTCCACCTCGTCGACCGTCCCGACCCCGCCCTCCTCGAACGCACCGTCCGCACCGACCGCCCCCCGGCCTGGCGCACCCTCGACGCGACCGTCCTCCACTCCACCCTCCTGGAGAACGTCTGGCGCATCCCGGACGCCCCCGAGGACATCGCCTACATCCACGACACCGAGGCCGCCGTCGCCCAGGCGGAGCGCCGCGGCGGCACTGCCGTCCTCATGCACCCGGTACGCGAGGACGTCGTCCGCGACCTCGCCCGCCAGGGCGTCACCATGCCCCGCAAATCGACCTCCTTCGGCCCCAAGCCCGCCACCGGCCTTGTCCTGCGAAGCCTCGCCCTGGACTGACCCCGGCCCCGGAAACGCAGAAGGGCGGCACCCCCTCGGGGTGCCGCCCTTCTCACTGTCCGACCACGTCAGCGGTTGTCGCCGCCGCGCTCGTCCTCGTCCTCGTCATCCTCGTCGTCGTCGAGCTCGTCATCGATGACGACGACCTCATCCGACTCCTCGACGTCGACGTCGACGTCGACGTCATCCACGTCGTTCACGTCGTCCACGTCGTCGGACTCGTCCACCATGTCGTCCGACTCGTCGAACGCGTCGACGAACTCGACCCCGTCCATCTCCGCAAGCCGGTCCGACGCGTCCGTGGCGCCGTCCTTGTCGGCCTCCAGGGCCTTCGCGAACCACTCCCGCGCCTCGTTCTCACGGCCGGCGGCGAGCAGCGCGTCGGCGTACGCGTACCGCAGGCGCGCGGTCCACGGGTGAACAGCGCTGGAGGCGAGCTCGGGGCTCTGCAGCGTCACGATGGCCGCGTCGAGCTGCCCCATGTCCCGGCGCGCGCCGGCGGCCACGAGCCGCATCTCGACCTGACCGGCCTTGTCCAGCTTCAGCACCTCGGGCTCGCCGGCCATGGCCAGCGCCCGCTCGGGCCGGCCGAGACCGCGCTCGCAGTCGGCCATGACGGGCCACAGCTCGACGCCACCGCTCATCCGCCGCGCGGCCCGGAACTCGGCCAGCGCCTCGGAGTACTTCTGCGTCGCGTACGCCGCGAAGCCGGCCGCCTCACGCACGGCCGCCACACGGGACGCGAGCCGCAGCGCGACGCGCGAGTACCCGTACGCCTGCTCCGGGTCCTCGTCGATCAGCTGCGCGACCATGACGAGGTTGCGCGAGACCTCCTCCGCCAGACCCTTCGGCAGGCTCATCAGCTCCTGCCGCACGTCCGGGTCGATCTCCTCCCCGGTGACCTCCGGCGGAATCGGCAGCCGCTTGATCGGCGCCCGGTCACTCCGCTCCCGGTCAAAGTCCCGACCCCCACGGTCGTCCCTCCGCCCGTACCCACCACGGTCGTCCCGCCCACGGAACCCACCGCGGCTGTCGCCCCCACGGTCATCCCGCCGGAAGCCACCACCCCGGCTGTCCCCACCACGGTCGTCCCGACGGAACCCACCACCACGGGTGTCGTCCCGACGGTCATCCCGCTGGTACGAGGGCCGCTCGTCCCGACGGAACGACGGACGCTCATCACGCCGCTCGTCCCGACGGAACCCACCGCCACGGTTGTCGTCCCGACGGTCATCCCGCTGGTACGAAGGCCGCTCATCCCGCTGGTACGAGGGCCGCTCATCGCGCCGGAACGACGGACGCTCATCACGCCGCTCGTCCCGGCGGAACCCACCGCCACGGTTGTCCCCACCGCGGCTGTCGCCGCCACGGTCGTCACGGCGGAACCCACCGCCACGGTTGTCGCCGCCACGGTCATCGCGACGGAAACCGCCGCCGCGGTTGTCGCCGCCACGGCTGTCGCCACCGCGGTCGTCACGGCGGAAGCCACCGCCACGGTTGTCCCCACCACGGTCGTCACGACGGAACCCACCGCGGTTGTCGCCGCCACGGCTGTCGCCACCACGGTCATCGCGACGGAAACCGCCACCGCGGTTGTCCCCACCACGGTTGTCGCCGCCACGGTCGTCACGGCGGAAGCCACCGCCACGGTTGTCGCCACCACGGTCATCGCGACGGAAACCGCCACCACCACGGTTGTCGTCCCGCGAGAAGGCCGGCCGGTCTCCACCGCGGTCGTCACGGCGGAAACCGCCACCACGGTTGTCCCCACCACGGTCGTCCCGACGGAAACCGCCGCCGCGGTTGTCGTCCCGACGGTCATCCCGCTGGTACGAGGGCCGCTCGTCCCGACGGAACGACGGACGCTCATCACGCCGGTCGTCGCGACGGAAACCGCCACCACCGCGGTTGTCCCCACCACGGCTGTCGCCACCGCGGTCGTCACGGCGGAAACCGCCACCACGGTTGTCCCCACCACGGTCGTCACGGCGGAAACCGCCGCCACCGCGATTGTCGCCACCGCGGTCATCGCGACGGAAACCGCCACCACCACGGTTGTCGCCACCACGACTGTCGCCACCGCGGTCGTCACGGCGGAAGCCACCGCCACGGTTGTCCCCACCACGGTCGTCACGACGGAAACCGCCCCCACCGCGGTTGTCCCCACCACGGCTGTCGCCACCGCGGCTGTCGCCACCGCGGTCGTCGCGACGGAAGCCGCCACCACGGTTGTCCCCACCACGGCTGTCATCCCGGCGCGGACCGCGGAAGCCGCCCCGGTCGCCACCGTCACCGTCCCTGCGACGCGGCTCGCGCTCCGGACGGTCGTCGGGAGAGTTGGTGGGCATGGTCGTGACTCCTGTCTTCGGGTACTGCAGTCATTCTCGCGCAGCCGGCACTCAGCCGCGCATCGGAAAAAGTCAAGCAAAAAACAAAAGGACCCCTGGTCCCAGCGTGAACGCTGGGACCAGGGGTCCTGAAGAATTGTTCGGCGGTGTCCTACTCTCCCACAGGGTCCCCCCTGCAGTACCATCGGCGCTGAAAGGCTTAGCTTCCGGGTTCGGAATGTAACCGGGCGTTTCCCTAACGCTATGACCACCGAAACCCTATCGGTTTCGAGCGAACAAGCACACTCTGTAGTTGTGTTCTAGCTCTAGAAACCAGCAACTGTTCGTTGCTTCAGAACTAACACAGTGGACGCGAGCAACTGAGGACAAGCCCTCGGCCTATTAGTACCGGTCAGCTCCACCCATTACTGGGCTTCCACATCCGGCCTATCAACCCAGTCGTCTACTGGGAGC
>NZ_JBFPNH010000020.1:0-138797 GCF_040815545.1 Streptomyces sp. LMG1-1-1.1
GCCGTGCCTCCGGCAGCGTCCCCGGCACCATCCCCGGCCGTGCCTCCGGCAGCGTCCCCGGCACCATCCCCGGCCGTGCCTCCGGCAGCGTCCCCGGCACCATCCCCGGCCGTGCCTCCGGCACCATCCCCCGCCGTGCCCCCGCCGGCATTCCCTGCCCTGCCCCCGCCGGCATTCCCTGCCCTGCCCCCGGCAGCATCCCCACCCCCGCCCCCAGCAGCACCCCCGCTGGCATCCCCGCCGCCACCCCCGCCGGCACCCCCGACCGTCTCCTCCACAGCCCTCGCGAGCCACTCCGTGGAATGTGTGAAGGAGTAACCGAGCGAGGTCGCGCGGGAGTTGTCCATGCCGTACGAGCGGGTGAAGGAGAAGGGGGAGACTTCGCCGACCTCTACGGGGTGGAAGAGGGTTCGGCCGCCGGTGAGCTGCTCGATCGCGGCGCAGATGTCGGCGGTGGTGAGGGGGCCGTGGGAGTGCGCGTTGACGGGGCCGGTGAATTCGGAGGCGACGGCCCAGGCGAGGAAGGAGGCGATTTCCTCGACGTATATGTAGGTCGCGGGGTGGTTCACGACGGGTACGGCGATCGGCTCGCCGGCGCGGACGCGCTGGGCGTAGTGGTCGAGGCGGCCGGTGAAGTCGTCCGCGCCGCCGAGTACGTGTGCCACGCGCACCGAGGTCCAGGCGAAGGGGGAGCCGGCGGAGAAGACGGCTTCGGCTTGGCGCTTGCCCTCGCCGTAGTGGGTGTCGAGGAACTCGGGGTCGTCCCAGGGGAGGGTCGTGTCGACGGTGACCGTTCCCAGGTCGAGGGCGGATTCGGTGACGGGTGCGGGGGAGTCCTCGTACTCGTACACCTCGACCGTCGACGTCATGACGTAGCGCCCGGTGCGGGGGCCGAAGACGCGGAGGGCGATGTCGGCCTGGCGGGGGGTGTAGCAGACCTGGTCGACGACGACGTCGAAGGAGCGGCCCGCGAGGGCGGATTCGAGGGCGGATTCGTCGTCGCGGTCGGCGACGATCTGCTCGATTCCGGCGGGGGCGGGGGAAGAGCCCCGATTGAGCACGGTGATGTGGTGTCCGGATTCCCGAAGGAGGGCGATGAGCCGCTTTCCGAAATAGCGATTACCGCCGATGACCAGAATGTCCATGAATCCCAACTCCCTTGTTTCCGGGGTCAAGTGTTACGTTGTGCGCTCGCTGATTGAAGGGGGAAACATGGGACTCGCGGCCGCCGCACCGAAGGAACCACGGCATTCGCGCGCCGGCGCCGACGAAACGTCGGCGGTCGCTTTCGACCCCATCGACCGGCAGATCCTGGACCTCCTGCAGACCGACGGACGGATCAAGCTCAGCGAGCTCGGCCGGCGGGTCCGGCTCAGCCCCGCGGCGGTCACCGAGCGGGTGCGGCGCCTGGAGGCGGGCGGGGCGGTCACGGGGTACGGCGCGCACGTGTCCCCGGCGCGGCTCGGCTACGGCATCCAGGCGTTCATCCGCGTGAACCCGCACGGCGGCTACACCCTGAAGCACCCCCGCACCCTGGAGCTCACCGCGCGCCCGGAGGTCCTGGAGGTGCACCACGTGGTCGGAGAGGACTGCTGGATCCTCAAGGTCGCCGTCACCGACACGATCCATCTCGAAGAGGTCCTGGAGCAGACCTCGGCGCTCGGCCGCACCACGACGTCGATCGTCCTGTCGTCCCCGGTCGAGCGGAAGCCCCTGCTGCCGCCGGCGTGAAGCGGCCCCCGCCGCCCCGATGCCGTTCCTGCCCCGCCCGTCCTGCCTTGTTCTTGCCTTGCCCCGTGCCACCTCGCCCCGCCATGCCCCGCCCCACCTCGCCTTGCCTTGACGTCGGCGTCAAGGCCTACGGTCGGGACATGCGCATCGGAGAGCTGGCCGAGCGGGCAGGAACCACCACGCGGACTCTGCGGTACTACGAGTCCCGGGGCCTGCTGACCGCCCGGCGTACGGAGCAGGGGTACCGCACGTACGACGAGGACGACCTGCGGTTGCTCCAGCAGATCAGGACCCTGCAGGACTTCGGGTTCGAGCTGGAGGAGACGCGGCCGTTCGTCGACTGCCTGCGGGCCGGGCATCCGGCGGGGGACGCCTGTCCGGCGTCGATCGCCGTCTACCGGCGGAAGGTCGCCGAGCTGGACGGGCTGATCGACCAGCTCAGGGCGGTACGTGCGCAGGTGGGCGCCCAGCTGCTGCGGGCCGAGGCGGAGCTGCCGTACGGCCCGGAGCCCCGATGCGAGCTCGGCGCGGTGACGGAGACGGAAGCGAAGGAGTGACGGGAATGACGACGACGTACGGCGAGGCCGTGGGCGAGGTCACGGACGCGGACTTCGGTGCGGAGGTGCTCGGGGCGGGAGGCCCGGTCCTGGTGAAGTTCACGGCGGAGTGGTGCGGGCCCTGCCGGCAGATGAAGCCGGTGCTGGGAGCGATCGCGGTGGAGGAGGCGGGGCGGCTGCGGATCGTCGAGATGGACGTGGACCGCAACCCGGAGACGGCACTGAGGTACGGGGTCCTGGGGACTCCGACGCTCATGGTGTTCCATGCGGGCGAGCCGGTGAAGTCCCTGGTCGGCGCGCGGCCGAAGCGGAGGCTGCTGGAGGAGCTGGCGGACGTGCTGTCCGGGTGACCGTCGGCTGACAGGCGCATACAGAAATACCCCGACTAGAATTGACAGTCGGGGTATTGCGTCGCGTATATTCATGGATTCCGTGTCTGGGCATACGAGAGACGCGGAGAAGTTCAATAAACGCACTGTATCGCGCCGGGAGTCGAATTGTCAACCGAGGAATTTCGGAAAGAACAGCAATTCATCACCGATCTGTACGCACGACTCGACGACCTCAGGGACCAGGCCGAGGCCGCCGTCGAGCAGGCCCTGCGCACCCCGGGGGTCGGCGGCAACCAGGGACGGCTCGAACGGGACGTGCTGGTCGCCGAGCAGTCCGGCCTGCTCGCCGCGCTGAACGCGGGGGAGAGCGGGCTGTGCTTCGGCCGGCTCGTGTTCCAGGACGGCCGCGACCACCACATCGGCCGGCTCGGCATCCGCGAGGACGACCCGAACCGCACCCCGCTCGTCGTCGACTGGCGCGCCGAGGTCGCCCGCCCCTTCTACCTCGCCACCGGGTACGAGCCGATGGGGCTCACCCGCCGCCGGCACATCACCACCCTCGGCCGCACCGTGACCGCCCTCCACGACGAGGTCCTCGACCTCGCCGACGCCACCCGCACCGGCCACGAGAGCCGGGACGCCGACGAGGTGCTGCTCGCCGCGCTCGACGCCGCCCGCACCGGCCGGATGCACGACATCGTGCAGACCATCCAGGCCGAGCAGGACGCCATCATCCGCTCGCCGCACCGCGGGGTCCTCGTCGTCGAGGGCGGCCCCGGCACCGGCAAGACCGCCGTCGCCCTGCACCGGGCCGCGTACCTGCTCTACGCCCACCGCGAGCAGCTCGCCAAGCGGGCCGTCCTCATCGTCGGCCCCAACCCGGCGTTCCTCGGCTACATCGGCAACGTCCTGCCCTCCCTCGGCGAGACCGGCGTCCTCCTCGCCACCCCCGCCGAACTCTTCCCCGGCGTCCGCGCCACCGGCACCGACACCCCGGAAGCCGCCGCGGTCAAGGGCTCCGCCGCCATGGCCACCGCCCTCGCCGCGGCCGTACGCGACCGCCAGCAGGTCCCCGAACGCGGCGAGCCGCTGATCGTCCCGCACGACGACGGCGACCTGGTCATCGACTGGGACATGGCCCTGGAGGCCCGCCACAAGGCCCGCGAGACCGCCCTCCCGCACAACCTCGCCCGCCCGTACTTCGTCTTCCGGATCCTCGACGCGCTCGCCGAACAGCTCGCCGACCGGATCGGCGCCGACCCCTACGGCGGTCCCAACTTCCTCGGCCCCGACGACATCGCGCTGCTGGCCAAGGGCATCGCCGCCAACCCGGAGGTGTACGCGGCGATCGGCACGCTCTGGCCCGCGCTCACCCCGCAGGACTTCCTCGCCGACTACCTCGCCGAGCCCACCCACCTTCCCGAGGAGGACGCCGCGGCGATCCGGCGCGACGGCGGCCCCTGGGCCCCCGGCGACGTCCCGCTCCTCGACGAGGCCGCCGAACTCCTCGGAGAGGACGACTCCGCCGCGCGCGCCGCCGAGGAGGCCGAACGGCAGAAGCAGATCCAGTACGCGCAGGGCGTCCTTGACGTGTCCTTCGCCTCGCGCACCTACGAGTTCGAGGACAAGGAGGAACTCGACAAGGACGCCTCCGAGGTCCTCTCCGCCCACGACATCATCGACGCCGAACGCTTCGCCGAACGCCACGAGGAGGCCGACCACCGGACCGCCGCCGAACGGGCCGCCGCCGACCGCACCTGGGCCTTCGGGCACATCATCGTCGACGAGGCCCAGGAACTCTCCGCGATGACCTGGCGGCTCCTCATGCGCCGCAGCCCCAACCGGTCCATGACGCTCGTCGGCGACCCGGCGCAGACCGGCGACCCGGCCGGCGTCGGCGCCTGGCAGAGCATCCTCGCCCCGTACGTGGAGGACCGCTGGGACCACGTGCGCCTCGGCGTCAACTACCGCACGCCCGCCGAGATCATGGCCGTCGCCGCCGAGGTGCGGCGGGCCGACGACCCCGGCTTCGAGCCGCCGAGCTCGGTGCGCTCCACCGGCGTGGAACCCTGGGACCTGACCGTCGAGGACCCGGTGAAGGAGGCCGCCGACGCGGTCGCCGCCGAAGCCCGCGCGGAGGGCCGGCTCGCCGTCATCGCCCCGCCCGCCCTCCACCCCGGACTCGTCGCCGCCCTCCCCGACGCCTCGTACGGCCCGAAGCCCGACCTCACCCGGCCGGTCGTCCTCCTCGACCCCCGGCAGGCCAAGGGCCTGGAGTTCGACACCGTCCTCGTCGTCGACCCGGACGGCATCCGGGCCGGTGCCACGCACGGTGTCAACGACCTGTACGTGGCACTGACCCGGGCCACTCAGCGCCTCGGCATCATCCGGCCGGCGGCCGCGGAACCGGCGGCCGCGGAACCGGCCGTCACGGAACCGGCCGTCACGCCGGCCTGAGCCAGACCGTCGCCAGCGGCGGCAGGGTCATGCGCAGGCTCGCCGCGCGGCCGTGCCACGGCACCGACTCGGTCTTCACCGGGTCGGTGCCGACGACGTCGCCGCCGCCGTAGCGGGCGGCGTCCGTGTTGAGGACCTCCGCCCAGGCCGCGAAGGCGTCCGGCACGCCCAGCCGGTAGTCGTGCCGGACGACGGGCGAGAAGTTGCACACGGCGAGCAGGGGCGAGCCGTACGCGTCGAAGCGCAGGAACGCGAAGACGTTGTCCTCGGCCGCGTCCCCCACCACCCACTGGAACCCCTCCGGGGCCGTGTCCCGCTCCCAGAGCGAGGGGCTCGCCGCGTACACCGTGTTGAGGTCGCGCACCAGGTCCCGCACGCCCCGGTGGTCGGCCTCGGCACCGTACGACGGGTCGAGCAGCCACCAGTCCGGGCCGTGCTCGGCCGACCACTCCGCGCCCTGGGCGAACTCCTGCCCCATGTAGAGGAGCTGCTTGCCGGGATGGGCCCACATGAACCCCAGGTAGGCCCGGTGGTTCGCCCGCTGCTGCCACCAGTCGCCGGGCATCTTCGACACCAGGGACCGCTTGCCGTGCACGACCTCGTCGTGGGAGATCGGCAGGATGTAGTTCTCGCTGTACGCGTAGACCATCGAGAACGTCATCTCGTGGTGGTGGTACTTGCGGTGCACCGGCTCCTTCCCGACGTAGCCGAGCGAGTCGTGCATCCAGCCCATGTTCCACTTCATGCCGAAGCCCAGACCGCCGAAGCCGCCCGGCCCCACCTGGTCGGTCGCCCGCGTCACGCCGTCCCAGGCCGTCGACTCCTCGGCGAACGTCACGATGCCGGGGCAGCGCCGGTACACCGTCGCGTTCATCTCCTGGAGGAACGCGACCGCGTCCAGGTTCTCCCGGCCGCCGAACTCGTTCGGCAGCCACTCGCCGTGCTCCCGCGAGTAGTCGAGGTAGAGCATCGACGCCACCGCGTCCACCCGCAGCCCGTCGATGTGGAACTCCTGGCACCAGTACACCGCGTTCGCCACCAGGAAGTTCCGCACCTCCTTGCGGCCGTAGTCGAACTCCAGGGTCCCCCAGTCGGGATGGTGTGAGCGGCGCGGGTCCTCGTGCTCGTACAGCGGCCGCCCGTCGAACTCCGCCAGCGCCCAGTCGTCCTTCGGGAAGTGCGCCGGCACCCAGTCCATCAGGACCCCGACGCCCGCCGCGTGCAGCGCGTCCACCAGGAACCTGAAGTCGTCCGGCGTGCCCATGCGGGCCGTCGGCGCGTAGAACCCCGTCACCTGGTAGCCCCACGAACCGCTGAACGGATGCTCGGCGACCGCCATGAACTCCACGTGCGTGAAGCCCAGGTCCCGCACGTAGTCCGGCAGCTGCTCCGCCAACTGCCGGTACGTCAGGCCCGGCCGCCACGACGGCAGGTGCACCTCGTACACCGACAGCGGAGCCTCGTGGTGCGGACGCGCACCCCGCCGCTCCATCCACTCCGCGTCGTCCCACACGTAGTGCGACTCCGTGACGATCGACGCCGTGTTCGGCGGGCACTCCGTACGGCGGGCCATCGGATCCGCCCGGACGGTGTGCGAACCGTCCGGGCGGGCGATGTCGTACTTGTAGACGGCGCCCTCGCCGACCCCCGGCACGAACAGCTCCCACACGCCCGTCGAGCCCAGCGACCGCATCGGCAGCCCCGTGCCGTCCCAGCACGTGAAGTCGCCCGTGACCCGCACGCCGCGGGCGTTCGGCGCCCACACGGCGAAACGGGTCCCGGCGACGCCCTCATGGGTCATCACCCGCGAGCCGAGCGCCGTCCACAGCTCCTCGTGCCGGCCCTCCCCGATCAGATGAAGGTCCAGCTCCCCGAGCGACGGCAGGAAGCGGTACGGGTCCCGCACCGCGAGCTCCTCCGCGCCGTCCTCGTACCGGACCCGCAGCTCGTACGCCGGGACCTTGCGCAGCAGCGGGATCACCGCCGAGAACAAGCCGTCACCGTCGTCGTGCAGCACCACGCGCCGGTCCTTCGCGACGACGGCGACCTCCTTCGCCCACGGGCGCAGCACCCGGACGGCGATACCGCCCCTCACCGGGTGCGCGCCCAGCACGCCGTGCGGATCGTGGTGCTCACCCGCCAGCAGGCGGGCCCGCTCTCCCGGGTCGAGGGGTGGCGCCTTCCTTACCGCGTTCCGGTCCGGCGTGGCCGTCTTCTTGGTACGGGACGTCTTGCCTGCGGATCGGGCGGTCACCGGGGGCCTCCTGAAGGACGGGGGGAACGGGGGTACAGATGCGCAACGTCTTCACGCCATGACTGGAAACTCGGCCGAACGGGGCCCCTCCGCATTCCCGCAGGCAGCCCCCACCCCCCACCTGCTCCAAACGGGTCCCACCCGCCCCCGCGCCGGCCCGCCGGACCTCCGCCCACACCTCCCGGTCCGCGTGCCGCGCCCACCCGGCCGCCCCCCGTGTCGTGAGCTGCGCCCCCGCCACGTCGGTTGGGGGCCGCGGGTTCTCGGCCGCCTTTGGGTTGTGGGCTTCGCCCTTCTCGGCCGCTACCTGGGTTGTGGGCAGCTGTTCCGCTGGGGCGGAACGGGTGGGCACAACCCACGACGGCGCCGCACACGGGGTGCGGGCTCAGGCGCGGAAGCCTTGGCCCGGCAGGGGGCGCCGTCCCGTGTGCCCACCCGTCCCGCCCCAGCGGGACGATTGCCCACACGGGGGTGGGCGACGGGGTAGGGGCGCCAACCCGCGCGGGGGTGGGCGACGGGGTGGGGGTGCCAGCCCACGCGGGGGTGGGTGCGGGCATGGGGGGCCCGGCCCACACGGGGGTGGGCGTCGGCGTAGGGGTGCCAACCCGCGCGGGCATGGGAATGCCGGCCCGGGCGGGGGTGGGCGGCGGGGCGCCGGCGCGCGTGGGGGTGGGCGCGGGCGGTACGTGGGTGGGGGTGGGGGTCATTGGGGGGTGGAGAGGCGGTGGATGGCGGACATGGGGACGGGGAGCCAGTCGGGGCGGTGGCGGGCTTCGTAGACGACTTCGTAGACGGCTTTGTCGGTCTCGTAGGCGCGGAGGAGCGCGGGATCGGCCCGGGGGTCGGTTCCGGCGGCCTCGGCGTAGCCGGTGCAGTAGGCGGCCCGGCAGCGGGCGGCCCAGTCGGCGTTCCAGGGGCGGTGGGTGCGGGCGGCGTAGTCGAACGAGCGGAGCATGCCGGCGACGTCGCGGACGGTGGGCTGGGGGCTGCGCCGTTCGTCGAGGGACTTGGCGGGTTCGCCCTCGAAGTCGATGACGGCCCAGGCGCCGTCGGACCCGCGGAGGGTCTGTCCGAGGTGGAGGTCGCCGTGGATGCGCTGGAGCGCGCCCGTGCCGGCGCCGGCCGCGGCGAAGACGGCCCGCAGGCCGGGGACGTAGGGCAGGAGGGCGGGTACGGCCTGGGCCGCCGCGTGGAGGCGCCGGTCCATGGCGTCGGCGACCTCCTCGGCCTCGGCTTTCCGGAGCCGCCGGGTGGGGAGGGCTTCGGCGAGGGCGAGGTGGACCTCGGCGGTGGCGCGGCCGAGGGCGCGGGCCTCGGTGGTGAACTCGCGCCCGTCGGCGAGCGCGTCGAGCGCGAGCCGCCAGCCGTCGCGGGAGTCGCGCAGGTACGGCTGGAGGACGCCGAGGGTGGAGGCGCCGGACTCGAACCAGGCGACCGGTGCGGGGACCCGTTCGCAGCCAGCCTGGCTGAGGGCGAGCGGGAGTTCGAGGTCGGGGTTGGCGCCGGGGCTGACCCGTCGGAAGATCTTGAGGATGAACGAATCTCCGTAGATCAGGGACGAGTTGGACTGTTCGGCGTCGAGCATGCGGGGGGCGAGGGCGGGGGGCAGTGCGGTGGTGGCGTGGAAGCGCAGGGGGCCGGTCCGGCCCGGGCTGCGCAGCCGCTCGTAGAGGAGTCCGGCGAGCCGCGGGTCGCGCAGCCCTTCGTACACGGCTCGTCCGGCGAGGGGGCCCTGCCGGATCCGCCCGATGAGGGCGGGGGCGAGGCGGGGCGGGAGCTGGGTGCGTACGCCCAGGAGGAGTTGGTAGCAGTCGGCGGGCGTGCCGGCCGGGCGGCCGGGTTGTTCGACCCGTACGAGGAGGTGGAGGAGGCCGGGTCCCGCGCCGTCCAGGGGGAGCAGCTCGGTGGCCGCGTCCAGGGTGAATCCGGTGACCCGGCGGCCCTTGCCCGCGAACCAGCGCTGCCGTGGCAGCCATTCGTGGAGCAGGGGGGCGAGGGACGGTAGGAGGGCGTCCGGGGCCCGGGTGGTGGATGCGGTCTCCGGCATGGCATCGCGTCCTTTCCCCGGGGCGCGCAGTTGGCTTTCGTATGCGTTCAAATGCGCAGAGTGTCCCGGATGGCGGCTGTGACTGTCCGGATGTGCGGGACGTGTCGGAAAGGGAAGATCCGTATGGGTCCGCCAAGTGGGCCCGGATGGACCTGAATCGTGTGTCGTTCACAGTGCCCAGAGCGGGACGGTGGAAACCGTCCCACCCCGTGCGAGCGAGAACTTGCTCTCGCTCAGGCCTTCTTGAGACGGAACCAGTAGAAGCCGTGTCCCGCAAGGGTCAGGAGGTAGGGCAGCTGGCCGATGGCCGGGAACTGCACCCCGCCGATCAGTTCGACCGGTCGGATCCCGTCGAAGCGCCGCAGGTCGAGCTCGGTGGGCTGGGCGTGCCGCGAGAAGTTGTTCACGCAGAGCACCAGGTCCTCGCCGTCCTCGCGGAGGAAGGCGAGCACCGCGGGGTTGGACGCCGGGAGTTCCGTGTACGTCCCCGTGCCGAAGGCCCGGTTCTGCTTACGGATCTCGATCATCCGTTTCGTCCAGTGCAGCAGCGAGGACGGCGAGGCCATGCCCGCCTCGACGTTGGTCACCTGGTAGCCGTGGACGGGGTCCATGATGGCCGGCAGGTAGAGCCGTCCGGGGTCGCAGGAGGAGAAGCCCGCGTTCCGGTCGGGTGTCCACTGCATCGGGGTCCTGACCCCGTCGCGGTCGCCGAGCCAGATGTTGTCGCCCATGCCGATCTCGTCGCCGTAGTACAGCACCGGCGAGCCGGGCAGCGAGAAGAGCAGCGCGGTGAACAGCTCCATCTGCTTGCGGTCGTTGTCGAGGAGCGGGGCGAGGCGGCGCCGGATGCCGATGTTGGCCCGCATCCGCGGGTCCTTGGCGTACTCGGCGTACATGTAGTCGCGCTCTTCGTCGGTGACCATCTCGAGGGTGAGCTCGTCGTGGTTGCGCAGGAAGATGCCCCACTGGCAGCCGGAGGGGATCTCCGGGGTCTTCGCCAGGATCTCCGAGACCGGGTAGCGGGACTCGCGCCGGACGGCCATGAAGATCCGCGGCATGACCGGGAAGTGGAAGGCCATGTGGCATTCGTCGCCGCCGGAGCGGAAGTCGCCGAAGTAGTCGACGACGTCCTCGGGCCACTGGTTCGCCTCGGCGAGCAGCACCGTGTCCGGGTAGTGGTCGTCGATCTCCTTGCGGACCCGCTTGAGGAAGCCGTGGGTGGCGGGGAGGTTCTCGCAGTTGGTGCCCTCCTCCTGGTACAGGTACGGCACCGCGTCGAGCCGGAACCCGTCGATCCCCAGGTCGAGCCAGAACTTCAGCGAGGAGAGGATCTCCTCCTGGACCGCCGGGTTCTCGTAGTTCAGGTCCGGCTGGTGCGAGAAGAACCGGTGCCAGTAGTACTGCTTCCTGACCGGGTCGAAGGTCCAGTTGGAGGTCTCGGTGTCGACGAAGATGATCCGGGCGTCCGCGTACTGCTTGTCGTCGTCGGCCCAGACGTAGTAGTCGCCGTACGGGCCCTCCGGGTCGCGCCGGGACTCCTGGAACCACGGGTGCTGGTCGCTCGTGTGGTTCATGACGAAGTCGATGACCACGCGCATCCCGCGCTGGTGGGCCGAGTCCACGAACTCGACGAAGTCGGCCAGGTCGCCGAACTCGGGGAGCACCGAGGTGTAGTCGGCGACGTCGTAGCCGCCGTCCCGCAGCGGCGACTTGAAGAACGGCGGCAGCCAGAGGCAGTCGACGCCCAGCCACTGGAGGTAGTCCAGCTTGGACGTGATGCCCTTCAGGTCGCCGACGCCGTCGCCGTTGCTGTCCTGGAAGGAGCGGACGAGGACCTCGTAGAAGACGGCCCGCTTGAACCAGTCGGGGTCGCGGTCCTTGGCGGGGGTGTCCTCGAAGGTGTCGGGGACGGGCTCGTTGACGGTCATGATGTGGGTGACCCTCCGGTCTGCGGGGACGGTCGCAGGACGAGGACGTGCGCGGGTGTGACACCCGGTTCCAGGCGCACGTAACTGGTCCTGCCCCAGTGATAGGTCTCGCCGGTGAGCTCGTCGCGCACCGGCACGGTCTCGTGCCAGTCGAGGCCGAGTTCCGGCATGTTCAACGAGAGTGAAGCCTCCTGGGTGTGGTGCGGGTCGAGGTTGACGACCACCAGAACGATGTTCGAACCCGAGCGCTTCGAGTACGCGATCACCTGGGGGTTGTCGGTGTCGTGGAAGGTCAGGTTCCGCAGCCGGCGGAGCGCCGGGTGACGGCGCCTGGCCCGGTTCAGGGCGGTGATCAGCGGGGTGATCGTCGCCCCGGCCCGTTCCGCCGACTCCCAGTCCCTCGGCCGCAGTTCGTACTTCTCCGAGTCGAGGTACTCCTCGCTGCCGTCCCGCAGCGCGGTGTTCTCGCACAGCTCGTACCCGGCGTACATGCCCCAGGACGGCGACAGCGTCGCGGCGAGCACCGCGCGCGCCTCGAACGCGGGCCGACCGCCCTCCTGGAGGTAGGCGTGCAGGATGTCGGGGGTGTTCACGAAGAGGTTCGGCCGCATCTGCGCGGCCGTCTCCCCGGACAGCTCGGTGAGGTACTCCGTCAGCTCCTCCTTGGTGTTCCGCCAGGTGAAGTACGTGTACGACTGCTGGAAGCCGATCGCGCCGAGCGTCCGCATCATCGCCGGCCGGGTGAACGCCTCGGCCAGGAAGATCACGTCCGGGTCGGCCCGGTTGATCTCGCCGATCACCCGCTCCCAGAACACCACCGGCTTGGTGTGCGGGTTGTCGACGCGGAAGATCCGGATCCCGTGGTCCATCCAGAACCGCAGCACCCGCACGGTCTCGGCGACGATCCCGTCCATGTCCCGGTCGAACGCGATGGGGTAGATGTCCTGGTACTTCTTCGGCGGGTTCTCCGCGTACGCGATCGAGCCGTCCGGGCGGTGGTGGAACCACTCCGGGTGCTTCTCCACCCACGGGTGGTCCGGGGAGCACTGGAGCGCGAAGTCGAGCGCGATCTCCAGCCGCAGCTCCCGGGCCCGCGCCACGAACGCGTCGAAGTCCTCGAAGGTGCCGAGGTCCGGGTGGAGCGCGTCGTGCCCGCCCTCCGGCGAGCCGATCGCCCACGGCACGCCGACGTCGTTCGGCGACGCCGACAGCGAGTTGTTCGGGCCCTTGCGGTGGGTCTCGCCGATCGGGTGCACCGGCGGCAGGTACACCACGTCGAAGCCCATCGCCGCGACCGCAGGGAGGCGTTCGGCCGCGGTGCGGAAGTTCCCCGGGACCGTACGGCCCCTGACCTTCCGTACGCCCTCCGAGCGCGGGAAGAACTCGTACCAGGAGCCGAAGAGGGCCCGCTCGCGCTCCACCTGGAGGGGCAACGCGGGCGAGGAGGAGAGGAGTTCGCGCAGCGGGTAGCGGTCGAGGGCCTCGACCACGCGGGGCGCGAGCGAGGCCGCGAGCCGGACGGCGGCCGGCCGGGACACGTCGCGCAGCGCGTCCGCGGCCGCGAGCACCGCCTCCCGGCCGCCGCCCTTCTTCGGGACGCCCTTCGCGGCGCGCTCGTGCAGTTCGGCCCCCTCGGCGAGGACCAGTTCGGAGTCGATCCCGGCCGGGATCTTGATCCTCGCCGTGTGGCGCCAGGTGGCCACCGGGTCGCTCCACGCCTCGACGGTGTACGTCCATCGGCCCTCGGCGTCCGGGGTGACCTCGGCGCCCCACCGGTCGGTGCCGGGGGCCAGTTCGCGCATCGGGGTCCACGGGCCGGGGCGGCCGGACGGGCCGCGCAGCACGACATTTGCGGCGACCGCGTCGTGGCCCTCGCGGAACACGGTCGCCGTCACCTCGAAGGTCTCTCCGGCGACCGCTTTCGCGGGTCGGCGGCCGCAGTCGACCAACGGGCGAACGTCCAGTACGGGAATGCGTCCCATGAGCGGATTCACAGCATCACCTGACGGGTTACGGGGGTGCGGGTGGTGGTGCGCTCTTTCTAGCTCCGCCGACGGCCGGCGGGTTGCGGGCATGGCCGCTCCTGTCCGCGTTCACTCGAATGGCGGGTCCACAGGGAGTACGGGGGTCCACGGGAAGTACGGGGTCACGGAGGGACGGTTTCGGGAGGCGTACCGGAGGAGCCTTCCACGGTCGTCGGGTGGGCAATCCGGCGCTTTGTTAACTACTCGGGCGTAGTCGTCTCGGCAAGCACGTGGTCCGGACAGAAAAGAGCCCCGCCTTCTGTGGGGCGGGGCTCTGTTTCCGGCCGGGCGTCAGTTCCGCGGCGGCGCGTCGGGTCCGTCCGGGTCCGTCGACCAGACCTGCCAGGGCTGGCGGGCCACCCACTCCTCCACCGGGGAAGGGGCGAGGTCCAGCACCTCGGTCGAGACGCCGTCGTCGCCGGCCATCAGGAGCGGATCGGCGCCGCTCGCCATGTAGTGGTAGATCCCGGCCACTCCGGCGGCCGTCGCCGGGCCCAGGAGCTGTGCGAGGCCGTGCTCGAAGGCGACCGGATCCAGCTCCTCGTACCGCACCCCGCGGCCGAGACCGCGGCCGAAAGCGGCCGCCAGCTCGCCGCCGGTCAGGGACCGCTCGCCGCCGATGTCGAACGTCCGGCCCTCCAGGCCCTCGCGGGTCAGCGCGGCGAACGCCGCCTCCGCCAGGCCCCGGTGGGAGAGCCACGCCGTCCGCGCCGACTCCGGCAGCGGATAGGCGAGCACGCCGTCGTCGACGAGAGCGGGACCGTTCCACGGCGAGAACAGGTTGTCCAGGTACACCGGCGGCCGGATCACCACCAGCGGCACCCCGCTGTCCCGCAGCACCCGCTCCGCCAGCCGCCGCGTCTCGAACGCGGCCACGTCCGTCGGGCCCGGCGGGATGCGGGTGTTGGCGTTGAACACCAGCCGGAGCGTCCCCGCCGCCAGCGCCGCCTCCGCGACGTTCCGCGCGTACGCCTCCACCCGCTCCGCCTCGTACACCAGCGGCATCGTCACGAACGCGTGCGTCGTCCCCTCGAAGAACCGCCGCACCTCCGCCGGCCGCCCCAGATCGCCCGCGGCGAAGACGGCGCCCGGCAGCGGCGGCCGGTCGGCCTCGGCGCGCCGGGTCAGCGCCCGCACCCGGTGCGTCCGCTCGGCGAGCAGACGGGCCACCGCGGCACCCTGGAACCCGGTCGCGCCCACGACCGCCACCCGCATCGGAATCTCACTGGACATGTGTGTGGAAGGCCCTTCGATAGGCTGTCACCGCTGTCGTGTCGGCGTCGTTCCAGGCTCGCCGCGACGGCTTCGGCCGTTCAATTAACAAACCGGGGCGGAAGTTGAAGGATCGTCCATGGAAACCGTGGGAACCGACCGTCACGAGCAGCGCGAGGACCTCCTCAGCGAACTGCTGAAACCCCTCAGGCTCACCGGGGTCTTCGACAGCCGCTGGCACGTCCGGGCCCCCTGGGCCATCGAAGGCGACGCCGAGAGCAGCTGCGCAGTCCTCCACTACGTCGTCGAGGGCGACTGCTGGATCACCACCGACGACGAACCCCCCGTCGCCCTGCACGCCGGCGACCTCGTCGTCTTCCCCACCGGCACCGCGCACCGCCTCTCCGACCGGCCCGACCGCCAGGGCCTCCCGCTCAAGGCCGTCCTGCCCGAACGGCGGCCCGGCACCTCCGGAGAGATCGTCATCGACGGCACCGGACCCGAGAGCCGACTCCTGTGCGCCGGACTCCACTACGACGCCAGCGCCGCCACCGGCCTCTACACCTCACTGCCCTGGGCCCTCGTCCTCGACGGCGCCCAGGTCGACCGGGAACCGCTGCTCCGCGACACCCTCAGGCTGCTCGCCGCACCGGACCGGCCCGTCGGACCCGGCGACCGGCTCATCACCCTCCGCGCCTTCGAGATGGCGCTCGTCCTCGCGCTCCGCCCCCTGCTGCGCGAACTCGCCGACAGCCCGGCCTCCCTGCCGCTGCTGCGCCACCCCGGGATCAGCCGGGCCGTCGTCATCATGGCGACCCGGTTCGCCGAACCCTGGACCATCGACTCCGTGGCCCGCGAGGTCGGCATGTCACGGTCCGCGTTCACCGCCGCCTTCCGCGACCTGGTCGGCGAGTCCCCCGCCCGCTACCTCGCCGCGCGGCGCATGCAGGAGGCGGGCCGGCTGCTCGCCGAGACCTCGCTCCCGCAGTCGGCCGTGCCCTCCCGCGTCGGCTACCAGAGCGCCGTCGGCTTCCACCTCGCCTTCCGCAAGTGGTTCGGCGTGACCCCCGGCGAGTACCGGGCGGGAGAGGCCAGCGCCGCCTGACGCCCCCGACCTGACATCTTCGGGCGCCCCTGGACGGTTCTTAAGGAGCCCTGGACGGACGCTCATTGTCCGGACCGGCCGCACCGGTCCAGGCTCGGGACCGGCAGTGCCGTGACACCCGAGGAGAGGCGAGGCGCCGGTGACGAGGTCCGGGCAGGAGTATCTGGAGGGGCTGCGCGACGGGCGGGCGATCTGGCTCGACGGGGAGCGGGTCGCGGACGTCACCGCGCATCCCGCCTTCCGGACCACCGCGGCCTCCTTCGCCGGCCTGTACGACCTCGCCGACGACCCCGTCCACCACCCCGTCCTCGTCCACGGCGGGGTGCGCCGCGCCGGCGCCGTGCCGCGCTCCTACGAGGACCTCGTCGCCCGCCGCAGGGCCTTCCGCACGACGGCCGAGGCCAGTTACGGCTTCCTCGGCCGCACCCCGGACTACATGGCCGCGGGGGTCGCCGGGTTCGCGGCCGCGCCCGGCGTGTTCACCGGCGCGGCCTTCGACGGCGCCGACAACGTCCTCGCGTTCCACCGGCGGCTCGCGGACGGCGACCTGCACACCGCGTTCACCCTCACCAACCCGTCGCAGGGGCGCGGCGACGACGACCGCACCCTCCGGGTCGTCGGGGAACGCGACGGCGGGATCGTCGTCCGCGGCGCGAAGACGATCGGTACCGGAGCGGTCTTCGCCGACGAACTCCTCGTCGGCACCATCGAACCGCTCGCCGACGACGACACCGACCACGCCGTGACCTTCTCCGTACCGCTCGACACCCCCGGCCTCAAGCTGATCTCCCGCACCTCCTACGAGCAGCGGTCCCGGTCCGTCTTCGACCACCCGCTCTCCTCCCGGTACGACGAGAACGACGCGATGCTGGTCTGCGAGGACGTCCTCGTGCCCTGGGAACGGGTCCTCACCTACCGGGACCCGGCCACCACCGCGGCGATCTGGTGGCAGACCCCCGCCTACCCGAACCTCGTCCACCAGTCCGCCACCCGCTTCTGGACCAAGCTCGCGTTCCTCACCGGCCTCGCGATCCTCGTCGCCCGCTCCCACGGCACCGAGAAGCTGCCGCCCGTCACCCAGTCCCTCGGCCGGCTCCTCGGCATGGTCGCCCAGGCCAAGGCGTTCGTCCTGGCCGCGGAGGCCTCGTACGAGGAGGTCGACGGCGGGCGCGGCGGCGTCAGCCCCGGCCGGGAGATCTCCTTCGCGCAGCGGATCATGGCCGGCGAGCTGTACCCGCGGGCCATCCAGGACATCAAACTCCTCGCCGGCGGGGCCCTCGTGCAACTGCCCGCGAGCGGCCGCGACCTCCTCCACCCCGAACTCGGCCCGCTGGTCCGCCGCTACTTCGCCGTCCCCGGCCATGCCGCAGAGGACCGCGTGAAACTCCTCAAACTGGCGTGGGACGCGCTCGGTTCGGAGTTCGCCGGCCGCCACGAACAGTACGAGCGCTTCTACCACGGCGCCCCGCACGTCTACCTGACCATGCAGACCTGGGCCGGGTCGGCGGGGGAGTGCGAGAGCCTCGCCCAGTCCTGCCTCGACGGCTACGGCCTCGGGACCACCCGGTGACGCCACCACCACCCGGGCCACGGCGCGGGGCGCTCGCGCTGCTCGCCTCCACCCAGCTCCTCCTCGTCACCGACACGGCGATCGTCAACGTCGCCCTGCCCTCCGTCGGCGCGGACCTCGGCTCCGGCTCCACCGGCCTGTCCTGGGTGGCCAACGCCTACCTGATCGCCTTCGGGGGGCTCCTCCTGCTCGGCGGACGCGTCGCCGACCTCCTCGGCCACCGACGCGTCTTCCTCGGCGGCCTCACCCTGCTCGCCGCCGCCTCCGCCCTCGGCGCGCTCGCCCCCGACGCGGGCGTCCTCGTCGCCGCCCGCGCCGTCCAGGGCGCCGGCGCCGCCCTCGCCGCGGCCGCCGCCTTCGCCCTGCTGCTCCTGCTCTTCCCCGACGGGCCCGACCGGCACAGGGCACTCGGCGCGTTCGCCGCCATGGGCGGCCTCGGCGGAGTGCTCGGCACGGTCCTCGGCGGCGTCCTCACCGGACTCCTCGGCTGGCGCGCCACGTTCTGGCTGAACGTCCTCCTCGCCGCGGTGCTCGCCGCCCTCGCCCTCCGCGTCCTCGAACCCCGCGCCGCACGGGCGTCGCGCGGCGGCTTCGACATCGCCGGTGCGCTCACCGCGACCGCCGGACTCGGCCTCACCGCCTACGCGCTGGTCGGCGGCGCCGGCGCCGGATGGCTCTCGCCCCGCACCCTCGGCGCCGGGGGAGCCGGCCTGGCGCTGCTCCTCGCCTTCGCCGCCGTCGAGCGCCGGGCCGGCGCACCGCTCGTGCCGCCCCCGGTCCTCGCCCGCCCCGCGCTCCGCCTGGCCAACGTCCTCGCCGCGCTCGCCCAGACGACCCTGTTCCCGATGTTCTTCCTGGTCAGCCTCTATCTGCAGAGCGTCCTCGGGTACCCGCCGCTCGGCGGCGGCCTCGGCCTCCTCCCGCTCTCTCTCGCCGTCGTCGCGGTCGCCCCGCAAACCGGCCGGATCATCTTCCGGATCGGCCTCCACCGCACCACGACCCTGGGCTTCGTCCTGCTCTGCGCCGGCACCCTCTGGCTCGGCCTCGCGCTCACCGCCGACGGGACCTTCACGACCACGGTCCTCGCGCCGAGCCTGCTCCTCGGCGCCGCCCTCCCGCTCGTCACGGTCGCCACCAACGTGGCGGCCACCGCCGACGCCGCACCCGAGGAGACCGGGCTCGCCTCCGGACTCGTCAACACCGCCCAGCAGTTCGGCTCCGTCCTCGGCCTCGCCGTCCTCGTCGGCGTCGCCACCGCCCGTACCGAGGCCCAGGACACCGCACGCGCCGCCGCCGAGACCGCGGGCTTCCGCGTCGCGCTCCTCACCGGCGCCGCCTTCGCGGCCCTGGCCGCCCTGCTCTCCGTCCGGCTCCACCGGCCGGAGCGCTCCCCGAAGCCCGTCCCGTCGTCCACCACCACCGGCGAGTGAGCCGAAGAAGAGAGGAGCCGGGACGTGCTCGGCGATCCGCGTCACCGCACCGAGGACATACGCGCCGCCGACCCGCTGGGCGCCGACGCCCTGCTCGCCGCCGTGCCCGCCATGAACGAGCGGGGCGACGCCGCCGCGCTCACGGTCGCGCTGCGCGCCCTGCTGCCGGACCCCGACCGGGCGGCGCTGTGGAGCGTGGGCTGCGCGGCGGCGGCCATGCGCGACCTCGGCATCCTCCTCGGATCGCTGAAACGGCACGGCGTGCAGCCGCTGGCCGCGGTGCCCGAGGCGCTGCCCGTGCTCGAACTCCTGGGCCGCCGCACGGACATGGTGCCCAGGGACACCGTCCACCACTACACGACCTGGAACCCGGTGGGCCCGCGCCGCCGCTCGTACACCGGCCATCCGGCGGAGGCCCTGCTCCAGGAGGCGGTACGGATGGTGTTCCCCGGCCTGGCCGGGGCCCTCGACGACTGCGCCCGCCTCACCGGGCTCGAACCGTACGACCCCGCGTTCCCCGCCGTCCTCGACCGGATCGCCCGCCGGGTGCGGGCCCTGGTCGACTCCATCGACCTGACGGTCGCCGAGGTGTCACCGGAGTACTTCGCGCTGACACTGCGCCCGTACTTCGAGGAGGTCGAGATCGGGGGCCGCGCCTACCTGGGCCCGGCCGCCGCGCAGGTGCCGCTCTGGCCGATCGACCTCACGCTGTGGCAGTGCGACCGCCCGGACCCGGCGTACGACGCCTTCCTCGCCGACTCGGTGCCGTACGCGCTGCCGGCCTGGCGGGAGTTCCACGCCCGCCACCGGGGCGGGGTGTCGGCCGTCAGCAAACTGTCGGCGGCCGTCAGCTGGGAGGGCGCCGACCGGCTCCCGCCGCCGCTCGCCGCCTCCGCGGAGGCCCTCGGCCGGGTGCTGCGGATCCTCAAGACCTTCCGGGCCCGCCACATCGGCATCGCCCGCAAGGCGTACGACGACGACGTGCGCCTGTACGAGGAGGGCAGCGGCGGGGCCCCGGTCGCGCTGCTGCGCACGATCCTGGACCTGACCAGGGAGAACGAGACCATGGTGCGCCGCGCGACCGTGCGACGCCGTCCCGCCGGGGCCCCCGTCGGTCCGACCGCCGCCTAGGAGCAGCCGAGATGCCGTCCCCCGTCCCGTCCCCCGCCCCGCACCCGTACGCGTACCCGTACGGGCAGAGTCCGCACGTCGTGATCGCCGGCGGGGGTGTCGCCGGGCTTACCGCCGCGCTCGCGCTGCACGCCGCGGGGTTCGAGCGGGTGACGGTCGTCGAGGCGGCGCTCGCGGTCCGCCCGCTGGGCGCCGGGCTCAACCTGATGCCGAACGCGGTCCGCGAACTCGACGCCCTCGGCCTGCTCGACGCAGTGGAGGCGGGCGCCCTGCGCACCCGCGAACTGCGCTACTACCACCGGTCCGGCGGCCTCATATCGCGCGAGCCGCGCGGTCTCGGCGCGGGCTACCGCTGGCCGCAGCTCTCGGTCCACCGCGGCCACCTCCAGCAGGTGCTCGCCGGCGCGGTACGGGCCAGGCTCGGGCCGGGCGCGCTGGTCACCGGGGTCCGGGTGCGCGGCGTGGAGCCGCTGCCGCACGGCCGGACACGGCTGCTCCTCGAACACCGCGAGGGCGCCGTGTGCGGCCGGGCCTCGCTCGAACCGGACGTGCTGGTCGGCGCGGACGGCATCCGGTCGGCGGTCCGCGCCGCACTGCACCCGGGCGAGGGCGGGCCGCAGTGGAACGGGATGCTCGTGTGGCGCGGGGTGTCCCGGATGCCGGCGCGGGCGGTCGGCCCGTTCATGCTGATCGCCGGCGACGACCGGCAGAAGGCCGTGGTCTACCCGTTGGGCCGGCCGACGGGACGACGCCGGGAGGTCCTCGTGAACTGGGCACTGGCCCGCCCGGCCGACGCCAGCTGCGCGTCGGCGGCGGAGCGGCTGCGGGGCGACTGGAACCGGCCCGTCCCGGTGGAGACGTTCCTCCCCTTCTACGAGGACTGGGAGTTCGACGGCGTCAACGTCCCCGACATCCTGCGCGCCGCCGACTCCGCGCACGAGTACCCGATGGTCGACCGCGCGCCCCTCGACCGCTGGACCCACGGCCGCACCACCCTCATCGGCGACGCCGCCCACGCCATGTACCCGATCGGGTCCAACGGGGCGACCCAGTCGATCGTCGACGCCCGGGCCCTCGCCCACGCCCTGGCCCGACACGCCGACCCCGCCGAGGGCCTCGCCGCCTACGAGCGCGAACGCCGGCCCGTCACCACCGCGCTCCAGCGGGCCAACCGGGAGCTCGGCCCCGAGGTCGTCATCGACCTCGCCCACGCGCGCGCCCCGCACGGCTTCACCGACATCCACGACGTCATCTCCGCCGAGGAACTCGCCGCCGTCGCAGGCCGGTACGCGGCCACCGGCGGCTTCGACCCGGCGACCGTGAACCAGGGCTCCCCGTACGAGGTGGCCGTGCCCGCCGTGTGACCCCGTGCGCCGTGGCGCCGCCGGTCGCGGTGCGCCTAACGTCGGGGCGGCACGCCGGTCGCACAGCGTGGTGCGACCGCACCGCTCCGTACTCGCCTGCGAAGGTGGACAACGTGAAGGCAATCCGTCGATTCACCGTGCGTCCCGTCCTCCCCGACACCCTTCGACCCCTCGCCGACCTCGCGCACAACCTGCGCTGGTCCTGGCACGAGCCCACCCGGGCGCTCTTCGCGTCCCTCGAACCCGGCCCCGCGGCGACGCGGACCGGCATCGACCCCGTCCGGATCCTCGGCGCCCTCGAAGCCCCCCGGCTCGCCGCGCTCGCCGCCGACCGGGAGTTCCTGGACCGGCTGCGCGCCGCGGCCGAGGACCTCGACGGCTATCTGCACGCGCCCCGCTGGTACCAGGGCCGGTCAGGTCCCGCGCCGGCCGCCGTCGCCTACTTCTCGCCCGAGTTCGGCGTCGCCGCCGCCCTGCCCCAGTACTCCGGCGGCCTCGGCATCCTCGCCGGCGACCATCTCAAGGCGGCGAGCGACCTCGGCGTCCCGCTGATCGGCGTCGGCCTGCTCTACCGGCACGGCTACTTCCGCCAGTCCCTCGACCGCGACGGCTGGCAGCAGGAGCAGTACCCGGTCCTCGACCCCGGCGAACTGCCGGTGCAACTGCTCAGGGAGGCCGACGGCGAACCCGCCCGGATCACCCTGGCACTGCCCGGCGGCCGCAACCTGCACGCCCACCTGTGGATCGCGCGGGTCGGCCGCGTCCCGCTGCTGATGCTCGACTCCGACGTCGAGGAGAACGCCCCCGGCGAACGGAGCGTCACCGACCGGCTGTACGGCGGCGGCAGCGAGCACCGGCTCCTCCAGGAGATGCTGCTCGGCATCGGCGGCGTCCGCGCCGTCCGCACGTACACCCGGCTCACCGGCACCCCCGCCCCCGAGGTCTTCCACAGCAACGAAGGCCACGCCGGCTTCCTCGGCCTCGAACGCATCCGCGAACTCCAGGGCGAGGGACTGGACTTCGACAGCGCCCTGGAGACGGTCAGGGCCGGGACCGTCTTCACCACCCACACGCCCGTCCCGGCCGGCATCGACCGCTTCGACCGGAGCCTGATCGCCCGCCACCTCGGCGAGGACGGCGCGCTCCCCGGCGTCGACACCGGACGCGTCCTCGCCCTCGGCGACGAGACGCCGCTCGGCGGCGAGCCCGGCGTCTTCAACATGGCCGCGATGGGCCTGCGGCTCGCCCAGCGCGCCAACGGCGTCTCCACCCTGCACGGGGCCGTCAGCCGGGACATGTTCGCCGGGCTCTGGCCGGGCTTCGACACCGACGAGGTGCCGATCGGCTCGATCACCAACGGCGTCCACGCCCCCACCTGGGTCGCCCCCGAGGTCGGCGGACTCGGCCCCGACCCCGCCGACCGGGACCTCTGGGAGCTGCGCCGCACCCTGCGGGAACGGCTCGTGACCGACGTACGGGAGCGGCTGCGGGCCTCCTGGCTGCAGCGCGGCGCCGCCGCCGCCGAACTCGGCTGGACCGACTCCGTCCTCGACCCCGACGTCCTCACCATCGGCTTCGCCCGCCGCGTCCCCTCGTACAAGCGGCTCACCCTCATGCTGCGGGACAAGGACCGGCTCCGGGCGCTGCTGCTGCATCCCGAACGGCCCGTGCAGCTCGTCGTGGCCGGCAAGGCGCACCCCGCCGACGACGGCGGGAAGCGGCTCGTCCAGGAACTCGTCCGGTTCGCCGACGACCCCCGGGTGCGGCACCGGATCGTCTTCCTGCCCGACTACGGCATGGAGATGGCCCGCGGCCTCTACCCGGGCTGCGACGTCTGGCTCAACAACCCCCTCCGCCCCCTTGAGGCCTGCGGCACCAGCGGCATGAAGGCCGCCCTGAACGGCTGCCTCAACCTGTCCGTCCTCGACGGCTGGTGGGACGAGTGGTTCGAGCCCGACTTCGGCTGGGCGATCCCCACCGCGGACGGCGCCGCCGCCGCCGACGAGGACCGCCGCGACGACCTGGAGGCCGCCGCGCTCTACGAGCTCATCGAGCGCCGGGTCGCGCCCCGCTTCTACGACCGGGGCGCCGACGGCGTGCCGACCGCCTGGACGGCCATGGTCCGGCGGACGCTCGCCGACCTCGGCCCGAAGGTCCTCGCCGACCGGATGGTCCGCGAGTACGTCGAGCGGCTCTACGTCCCCGCCGCCGCCGCCCGCCGCGCCCTCACCCCGGACCGGGCGCGGGACCTCGCCGCCTGGAAGGCCCGCGTCCGGGAGGCCTGGCCGCGGGTGACCGTCGACCACGTCGAAGTCGGCGACGGCCTCGCCGACGACCTCGCGGACGCGGAGCTCGGCGCCACGCCCGTCGTCCGGGTCCGGGTGGCCCTCGGCGCGCTCGGCCCCGACGACGTCGAGGTCCAGGCCGTCACCGGCCGGGTCGACGCCGACGACACCCTCGCCGCCACCCGTACGGTCACCCTCAAGCCCGCGGGCGGCCCCGACCTGGAGGGCCGACTGCCCTACGCGGGCACGCTGGAACTCGACCGCACCGGTTCCTTCGGCTGTACGGTCCGCGTCCTCCCCGCCCACCCGCTCCTCGCCCACCCCGCCGAACCCGGCCTCGTCGCCCTCCCGGAGGAGACGAAGGGCGCGGGCGCGGGCGTGCTCCTCAGGTAGCGCGACCGGGGGTGTCCGGCGGCCTGACCGGCGGCCTGGCCGTTCGGTCGGCGGCCCGGCCGGCTGGCCCTCCGGCCGGCTGGCCCGCCGACCGGCCGGCGGCCCGCCCGGCCCCCCGACCTGCCGGCCGCTCGGCTTACGGCACCTCGGCCTTGTCGGCGAGGTGCCCGTCGACGAAGCACAGCCGGTACACCGGGATCGCGGCGAGCATCGCGGACCGGTAGTACCGGCATTCGTCCCTGCCCGGAGGCTCGGCGGGCGCCCGTGCCGGAGGGCCGTCGAGCGGCCGGTCGGGCAGGTCCTCCGCGAGCTCCGCGAGGGACTGCCCGACCCGCATCCCGGCGTAGTCCTCCGGCTCCAGGTACGACTGGTGCTGGGTCCACAGCGCGACCCCCGCCATCAGCGCCCCCAGCGCCACGAGCAGCGCGAGCGGGATCCAGATCGCCTGCGCCAGGCCCTTGCGCACCTGCCGGCGGGCCCGGTCGAGCTCCCGCGCCGAGGTGTGCGCGACGGGCGCCGTCGCCGGCGGCGGGTTCCGCGGCAGTACGGCCTCCAGGGTGAACCCGCCGTTCCCGCCGACCCGGTGGGCCAGCGTCCCGCCGGCGAGCCGCACCCGCTCGTCGAGCCCGACGAGCCCGGTCCCGCCGGAGGCGGGCAGGGCCGGCCCGCTCCCGCCGGGCGGCCCGCTGGCCACCCGGACCCGGACGGTCCTGGTGTCCTCGGCGACGGTGACCGTGACGGCGGCGCCGGGCGCGTGCTTGGCCGCGTTGGTGAGGCCCTCCTGGACCACGCGGTGGAGCGCGAGGCCGGGCATGCCCGGGAGGGCGGGGACCGGTGTCGTCGTGAGGGCGACCGCGAGGCCGGAGGAGCGGGCGCGGGCGACGAGGTCCTCGACGGTCTCGCCCGGCGGGCTGGTCGGGGCGGCGGCGCCGTCCTCGCGGAGGACGCCGATGATGTCCCGCAGCCGTGCGGTCGCGTCCGCCGCCGCGCGGCGCAGCTCGCCGGCGGCGTGCTGCTGGGCGGGTCCGAGCTCCGAATCGACCTCCAGGGCGCCGGCGCGGACCGCGATGAGGGCCAGGTCGTGGCCGAGGGAGTCGTGCATGTCGCCCGCGATCCGGGACCGTTCCCGCAGCCGCTCCCGGTCGGCGACGGCGGCCTGTTCGCGTTCCATCCGGTCCGCCAGCTCCCAGCCGCTGCGCACCAGCCGGTCGTACTGGCGTACGTAACGGCCGATCAGCCAGGGCGCGACGACGGCGAGCGCCAGTGCGAGCAGCAGCGTGAACCACTGGCCCAGCGACGTGTGGGTGAGCCTCGTCAGGAGCAGTCCCACCGCCGCCACCGCCCCGAACAGCCACAGCGCCGCCGCGGTGTGCTCCTGCCGCCGTCCGGCCAGGAAGCCGAAGGCGATCAGGGCCAGGCTGTACGAGGGGGTGAACAGCTCCAGGGACGCGGGCAGGCTCGCCGCGACCGTGACCGCGAGCGGCACCAGCGGCCACTTCCGGCTCACTGCGACGCAGCCGGCCAGGACGGCGACGCCGACGGCGACCAGACCCCAGCTCCCGCCGTCGTTCGGGTCGGACTTCAGCAGGACGGGCACGCAGAGCAGCGCCCAGAGCCCCAGGTCGAAGAGACGCTCACGCACCGGCATCCCCCGGAACCACCCCCGCCTCGTACGCGAGCACGGCGAGCTGGACGCGGTTGCGCAGCCCGAGCCGGCCCAGGACCGCGCTCACATGGGCCTTCACGGTGCCCTCGACGACGTACATCCGGTCGGCGATCTCCTGGTTGGAGAGCCCTGCCCCGAGCAGGGCGACGACCTCCCGCTCCCGCCCGGTCAGCGGTTCGAGCCGCGCCCGCGCCTCGGCGGCCCGCGTGAACCGCTCGCCGCCGAGCGTGTCGATCACCCGCCGCGCCACCCCGGGCGACAGCGCAGCACCACCCCCGGCCACCGCCCGCACCCCCGCGATCAGTTCCCGCGGATCCCCCGACTTCAGCAGGAACCCACTCACCCCGCTCCCGAGCGCCCGCGCGATGTACGCGTCCTCCGAGAACGTCGTCAGCATCACCACCGCCGCCCCGGGCACCACCGCACGCAACTCCTCCGCCGCGCCGAGCCCGTCGAGCCGGGGCATCCGGATGTCGAGCAGGACCACGTCCGGCCGGTGCTCCCGGGCGAGTTCGACGGCCTCACGGCCGTCCCCGGCCTCCGCGACCACCTCGATCCCGGCGTCGGCGGCCAGGATGGCCCGCACCCCGGCCCTGATCATCGTCTCGTCGTCGGCCAGCAGCACCCTGATCATGCGGTCCAGGGTATGCAGACGCGCGGACGCCCGGAGGGAGGGTTCCCTCCGGGCGTCCGCCGGGTCACTTCAGGCCTTGCGGGCCGTCCCGTTTACGGGAAGGTCAGCTTGAAGTTGTTGATGTAGCCGGTGTCGATGGCGGCCTTGTCCTGGACGCGGAGCTTCCAGGCGCCGTTGGCGACCTCGGTGGAGGCGTTCACGGTGAACGTCTGCTGGATGTTGTCGGCGCTGCCGCCGGAGCGGTTGGAGAGGCTGTAGACCGAGCCGTCGGGGGCGATGAGGTCGACGACGAGGTCACCGCGGTAGGTGTGGATGATGTCCACGCCGACGGCGAGGTTGCTCGGGGCGTTGCCGGTGACGCCGGTGACGTTGACCGTCGAGGTGACCGCGGCGCCGGGGGAGTCCGGGATGGCGACGTCGGCCGAGTTCTCGAAGACCTTGCCGGTGGGCGGGGTGCCGCCGCCGGAGCGCGGACCCACGTTGATGGCGGCCCAGGCGTCCTCGACGGCCGCGACCTCGGGGCTGGTGGCGCCGTAGAGGGCCTTGGCGACGTCGACCGTGCCGGTGCGGGCACCGGCGTAGTCAGTGGTGGTGTTCCACTTGGTGGTGAGCGCCTTGAACCAGATCAGCTCGGCCTTGGCGCGGCCGATGCCGGTGACGGGCAGGCCGTCGGAGGTCGGCGAGTCGTAGGTGACGCCGTTGACGGTCTTGACGCCGCTGCCCTCGGAGAGCAGGTAGAAGAAGTGGTTCGCCGGGCCCGAGGAGTAGTGGACGTCGATGCCGCCGAGGCCCGAGTACCAGGCGTCCTTGGACGAGCCGTCCTTGCTCGGCTTGTCCATGTAGCGCAGCGGGGTGCCGTTGCCGCGGATGTCGATCTTCTCGCCGACGAGGTAGTCGCCCGGGTCGGACGGGTTGTTGGCGTAGAACTCGACGGCCGCCGCGAAGATGTCCGAGGTGGCCTCGTTGAGGCCGCCGGACTCGCCGCTGTACTGGAGGCCGGCCGTGTTGGAGGTGACGCCGTGCGTCATCTCGTGCGCGGCCACGTCGATGGACGTCAGCGGCTTGGTGTTGCCGGAGCCGTCGCCGTACGTCATGCAGAAGCAGGAGTCCGACCAGAACGCGTTGACGTACGCGTTGCCGTAGTGGACCCGGGAGTACGCGCCGACGCCGTCACCGCGGATGCCGGTGCGGCCGTGCACGTTCTTGTAGTAGTCCCAGGTGAGCGCGGCACCGTAGTGCGCGTCGGCGCCGGCCGTCTCCTTGTTGGACGGGCTGCCGTTGCCCCACACGTCGGTGGTGTTGCTGAACAGCGTCCCGGTGCCCGACGTACCGCCGTTGAGGTTGTACGTCTTGTGGTTGCCGCGGCCGGTGTCGGTCAGCGTGTACGAGGGCGCGGTGCCGAGCGTCACCTGGCCGCTGTACATCGTGTTGCCGGTGCCGGTCTCGATGGCCTGCCACTCGTAGAGCTTCTGGCCGGTCTTGGCGTCGGTGACGACGTGCAGCTCGTTCGGGGTGCCGTCGTGCTGGAGGCCGCCGACGACGGTCTCGTACGCGAGGACGGGCGCGCCCTTGGCCATCCAGACGACCTTGCGCGGGGCGCGGTTGGTCTCGGCCTTGTCGGAGCCCTCCGCCTTCGCGGCGCCCAGGGCCTGCTTCGACGCGGCGGCCGGGGTGACGGTCGCGGTGGTGTCGACGTTCTTCAGCTCCGCGCGGGAGGCCTTGGAGACGCTCTGGCGCGCGCCGGCCTTCGACTCCTCGACGATCAGGTCGCCGCCCAGGACGGGCAGTCCGGCGAAGGTGCGCTCGTAGCGCGTGTGGGTCGTGCCGTCGCGGTCCTGCACGACGTCGCGGACGACCAGCTTCTCCTGGGCGCCGAGGCCGAGGGACTTGGCCGTGGCGGCCTTGTCGGCGTCGGCCGCCTTGATGAGCGCGATGCGCTCGGCGGGAGTGAGGTCGGCCGGGAGCTTGCCGGGGTTCGCCGAGGTGCCCTGCTGGGCCTGGGGGGCGATGCTCCAGGGGGTGTTCGCCGCGGTGGCGGAACCCGTCTGGACGCCGACGGCGATCATGGCCGCGGCAGCGATCAGAGCGCCGGTCGCGGTGGCGCGACGGCTGGGCGTGGATCTCACGCAGACTCCTTATGCGAGGGGGGTACCGGCGGACTTGGGTGAGCCCGTCCGGGCGGAGCAAGGAGAGCTGTGGAGCACGTACGGGTGAAGCGCTGAACATTGATGCGAAGAGCCGGGGAGAGAGTGACAGGAATGACGGGGACCTGTCAGGAGTGCATCGACAAGTTGGCCTGAAATCGTCCGCTGCCCGTACGTCGGTGTTCGTTAACCGGACGTTTCGCCGATCATGGCCCCGATGCCGTCCAACGTTCGGCGCAACCCGAATTCGAAGAGCGAATCCAGGTCCAGACCGAAACCTCCGGCGCTGGTCACCGCCGTCAGCTCCGGGTACGAGCCGCCCGCCTGGATCGCGTCGAACCGTGGCTCATTCTGTTCCATCCACTCGCCGTCGGAGATCCCCGTGTCCTGGCGCGCCTGCTCCTCCAGATCGTCCGCCATCGACAGGCCCTGGACGTAGGCGAAGATCAGCAGATGGGCGTGGAGCTTGTCCGACGGCGACAGCGGAGTGCCCCGCAGCGCCCGCAGCACCCACTCCGTGTACGCCATCGCGTTCGCCGTCGCGACCGGCCGCGTGAACGAGGCCATCGCGTGCGCCATCCACCGGTGCCGGGTGTACACCGCCCGCAGCCAGCGCGCCCCCGCCTCCAGCCCGATCCGCCAGTCCTCCGGCACCGGCCCCAGCGGCACCTCCCCGCACGCCGCGTCCGCCATCAGCCGCACCAGCTCGGCCTTGCCCGGCACATGGCGGTACAGCGTCATCGTCGACACCCCGAGGACCGTCGCCACCCGCCGCATCGTCAGCGCGTTCAGGCCCTCGGCGTCGGCGAGTTCGAGCGCGGCGGCGACGAGCCGCTCCCGCGAGAGGGGCGCCGCGTCCGGATCCGCGAGGGCGACGACCACCGTGCCCACGCCCGGCTCCGCCCGTACGAGACCCTCCTGGCGCAGCACCCCCAGCGCCTTCGTCGCCGTGGCCATCGCCACGCCCCACTCGCGGGTGATGGCCCGCGTCGACGGCACCAGCGCACCGGGGAGCAACTCGCCGGTGCGGATGCGGCGGCGGAGCTCGGCGGCGATGGCGAGGTAGGGCGGAGAGGTCGGCACGGCGGGGAGTGTACTAGTGCGGTCGGGACGGTGTACGCGGGTTCGACCTGCGGCTTCCCGGGCGGTATCCGAGGTGCACTAGGGCGGGAGTGGCGCCGTACACGCCCGGCTGCTTCCTTCCCCGTATGACACTCACCGCGAGCCCCGGACCCACCACAGGACCCGACCGTGCCGGCCGGCGTGAATGGACCGCACTCGGCGTGCTCATGCTGCCGCTGCTCCTCGTCTCCATGGACGTCTCCGTCCTCTACTTCGCGATCCCCGCCATCGCCTCCGACCTCCGCCCCGGGGCGACCCAGCAGCTGTGGATCCTCGACATGTACGGCTTCGTGCTCGCCGGACTCCTCGTCACCATGGGAGCCCTCGGCGACCGCGTCGGACGCCGCAGGCTCCTCCTCGGCGGCGCCGCCCTCTTCGGCGTCGCCTCGGGCGCCGCCGCCTACGCCCACAGCCCCGGCGCCCTCATCGCCGCCCGCGCGCTCCTCGGCGTCGCCGGCGCCTGCCTCATGCCGTCCACCCTCGCCCTGATCCGCACCCTCTTCCGGGACGCGGCCCAGCGCGCCAAGGCCGTCACCCTGTGGACCACCGTCATGGCGAGCGGCATCTCCCTCGGGCCGGTCGTCAGCGGCGCGCTCCTCGAACACTTCTGGTGGGGCTCGGTGTTCCTGATCAACCTGCCCGCGATGCTGCTGCTGCTCGTTCTCGCGCCCCTGCTGCTGTCCGAGTCCAAGTCGGCCGCGGGCGGCGGGCGGTTCGACGTCGTCAGCGCCGGGCTGTCCCTCGTCGCCCTGCTGCCGCTGATCTACGGCGTCAAGGAGCTCGCCAAGGACGGCTGGGCACCCGTGCCCGCGCTCGGCGTGACCGTCGGGCTGCTCCTCGCCGTCGTCTTCGTGCGCCGCCAGTCGCGGCTCGCCCACCCCATGGTCGACCTCGGGCTCCTCAGGACCCCCGCCTACGGCGGGTCCCTCCTCGTCAACCTGCTCGCCATGGCCGCGACCGTCGGCTACGCCGTCTTCCTCACCCAGTACCTCCAGTCCGTCCTCGGCCAGAGCCCCCTCGAAGCCGCCCTGTGGAGCCTCGTCCCCACCGGCGGCGTCATGCTCGCCGCGCCGGTCGCCGCGGTGCTCGCCGGACGCATGGACCGGGCATACGTGATGGGCGGCGGACTCCTCGTCTCCGCCGCCGGATTCGGGTGGCTGGCCGCCGTCGACCGCGCCACGCCGTTCTGGGTGGTCCTCGTCGGCAGCGCCGTGTACGCCTCCGGGCTCGTGTCCGCCATGACCCTCGCCAACGAACTCGCCCTCGGCGCCGCACCGCCCGAGCGCGCGGGATCCGCCGCCGCCGTCATGGAGGCGGGGCAGGAACTCGGCGGCGCGCTCGGCATGGCGCTGCTCGGCTCCCTGGGCGCGGCCGTCTACACGGCGGCCATGCCCACGTCCGCGTCCGCCGCCGCCCGGGAGACCCTCGGCGGCGCGCTGGACGGTTCGCCGGCCCTGCTCGACACGGCGCGCACGGCGTTCGTCGACTCCATGGGCGCCGCGGCCGCGGGAGCCGCCCTCCTGATGCTGATCGCGGCGGGGGCGGCGGTCCGGGTGCTCCGGCGGCGGACGTGAGGCGGGCGGTGGGCCGACCCGGGCCGCCCCCACCAGGCTGTCGGGCCCGACTCACCGGGCGCCCGGCCGGCCCGCCGCGTCCGTCAGCCCACCAGGCTGTCGCGCCAGGCCTGGTGGAGTCCGGCGTAGTGGCCGTCGGCGGTGACCAGGCTCTGCGGGGTGCCGTCCTCGACGATGCGGCCCGAGTCCATGACGAGGACCCGGTCGGCCACCTCGACGGTGGAGAGCCGGTGGGCGATGACGACGGCGGTGCGGCCGGCCAGGACGGTGTCCATCGCCTGCTGGACGGCCCGCTCGCCCGGTACGTCCAGGGAGCTGGTGGCCTCGTCGAGGATGAGGACGGCCGGGTCCGCGAGGAGGGCGCGGGCGAAGGCGACCAGCTGGCGCTGGCCGGCCGAGATGCGCCCGCCGCGCTTGCGGACGTCCGTGTCGTAGCCGTCGGGGAGGGCGGCGATGAAGTCGTGGGCGCCGATGGCCTTGGCCGCCGCCTCGATCTCGTCGCGGCTCGCGTCCGGGCGGCCGATCGCGATGTTCTCGGCGACCGTCCCCGAGAAGAGGAAGGCCTCCTGGGTGACCATGACCACTCCGCGCCGGAGGTCCGGCGTGGTGAGGTCGCGCAGGTCGACGCCGTCCAGGAGGACCCGGCCCTCGGTGGGGTCGTAGAAGCGGGCGAGGAGCTTGGCGAGCGTCGACTTGCCGGCGCCGGTGGCGCCGACGACGGCCACCGTCTGGCCCGCGGGGATCGTCAGGTCGAAGCGGGGGAGGACCTCGCCGCCCGTGCGGTAGGCGAAACGGACCCCGTCGAACACCACCTGGCGGCCCGGCGTCCCCGTACGCCCGGGGAGGGCGCGGGGGGCGGTCGTCTCGGGCACGCCCGGCTCCTGGGCGAGGAGACCGGCGATCTTGGCGAGGGACGCGGCCGCCGACTCGTAGGAGTTGAGGAACATGCCGAGCCGGTCGATGGGGTCGTACAGGCGCCGCATGTAGAGCACGGCCGCCGCCAGGACGCCCAGCGCGAGGGAGCCGTCGGCGACGCGGTACGCCCCCCAGAGGCACATGCCGGCGACCGCCGTGTTCGCGACCAGGCGGGAGCCGACGACGTAGCGGGCCATCTCCAGGAGGGCGTCGCCGTTGCTGAGCTCGTGGCGGTGGTTGAGGACGGCGAACTCGGCGTCGTTGACCGCCTCGCGGCGGAACGCGCGGACCGGGCGGATGCCGTTCATCGTCTCCGCGAACTTCACGATGACGCCCGCGATGGCCGTGGAGCGCCGGGTGTAGACCTCGCCGACCCGCCGGCGGTAGCTGCCGACCAGCAGGTACAGCGGTGCGAAGGAGAGGACGGCCACCGCGCCGATGCCCAGGTCGAGCCAGAGGAGGACGACGGAGATGGAGACGAAGGAGAGGACCACGCCGACGAGCTCCTGGAGCCCCTCGGACAGGAGCTCGCGCAGGGACTCGACGTCGGTGGTGGAGCGCGAGATCAGCCGCCCCGAGGTGTAGCGCTCGTGGAAGTCGACGCTCAGCACCTGCGCGTGGCGGAAGATCCGGCCCCGCAGGTCGAGCAGGACGTCCTGGTTGATGCGGGCGGCGCCCCGGACGAAGACGTACTGGAGGAGTCCGGACAGGGCCGCGCAGAGCAGATAGCCGAGCGCCACCGCGACGACGGGGCCGTGGTCGCCGGCCCGGAAGGCCGGGACGCCGCGGTCGATGGCGTACGCGACGAGCAGCGGGCCCGCCTGGACGGCGCCCTCCTTCACCAGGAGGACGAGCGCGGCGACCGCGACCCGCGCCCGGTGGGCGACGAGCAGGGAGCGCAGGAGCGCGCCCGTCGCGCCGCTCGGGGCGGGCAGGTCGTCCTGGTCGAAGGGGTCGGACGGCGGGGCCGACCCCTGCGCGGGCTTCTTGTCGAGGGTGGTGTCCGTCATCGCTTCTCCTGGGTCTCGCCGGACATCAGCCAGGCGTACTCCTCGCTGCTCCGCAGCAGTTCCTGGTGGGTGCCGACCGCCGCGATGCGGCCCCGGGACAGCAGCGCGACCCGGTCGGCGAGCATGACCGTCGACGGGCGGTGCGCCACGACCAGGGCCGTCGTCTCCCGCAGGACCTCCCGCAGGGCGGCCTCCACCCGGGCCTCGGTGTGCACGTCGAGCGCCGACAGCGGGTCGTCCAGGATCAGGAACCGGGGACGGCCGACGACCGCCCGCGCCAGGGCGAGCCGCTGCCGCTGGCCGCCCGAGAGGCTCAGGCCCTGCTCGCCGACCTCGGTGGCGACGCCCTCGGGCAGCCGGTCGACGAAGGAGTTCGCCTGCGCCACGCCCAGGGCTCGCCTCAGCTCCGGCTCGCCGGCGGTCTCGTCGGCGCCCATCAGGACGTTGTCGCCGACGCTCGCCGAGAAGAGGGTGGGTTCCTCGAAGGCCATCGACACCAGGGACCGCAGTCGCGCGCGGTCCATCAGGGCGATGTCCTCGCCGTCCAGCAGGATCCGGCCGCCGGTCGTCTCGTGCAGGCGGGGGACGAGCGCGGTGAGCGTCGTCTTGCCGGAACCGGTGCCGCCGACCAGGGCGAGGGTCTCGCCGGGCCGGATGTGGAGGTCGACGCCGTCGAGGACGGGCGGGGTGTCGTCGGGCGCGTCGGGGTAGCGGAACGTCACTCCCTCGAACCGCACACCGCCCGGACCGCCGTCCGCGGACGCCGTCGCGGAGGCGGTGTCCGGCTCCTCCTCCGCGTCCATCACCTCGAAGTACCGCTCGGTGGCGGTCGCCGCCTCCTGGCTCATCGCCAGCAGGAAGCCGATCGACTCCACCGGCCAGCGCAGCGCGAGCGCCGTCGACAGGAACGCGACGAGCGTGCCCGCCGACAGGTCGCCGTCGGCGACCTGCACGGTGCCGAGGACGAGCGCCGCCCCGATGGCCAGCTCGGGTACGACGGTGATGACCGCCCAGATCATCGCGAGCAGCCGCGCCTTGGCGAGCTCGGTGCCGCGCAGCCGCACCGAGAGCGCCCGGAAGGCCTCCGCCTGGCTGCGGTGCCGGCCGAAGCCCTTGACGATCCGGATGCCGAGGACGCTCTCCTCCACGACCGTCGTCAGATCGCCGACCTGGTCCTGCGCCCGCCGCGCCACCACCCCGTAGCGGCTCTCGAACAGCGAGCAGACGATCACCAGCGGCAGCACGGGCGTGAGCAGCACCAGGCCGAGCGACCAGTCCTGGGCGAGGAGGAGCACATAACCCGCGAGGATGGTGACGCCGTTGACCAGCAGGAACGTCAGCGGGAACGCCAGGAACATCCGCACCAGCATCAGGTCGGTCGTCCCGCGGGAGAGCAGCTGACCCGACGCCCAGCGGTCGTGGAAGGCGATCGGGAGCCGCTGGAGCTTCCGGTACAGATCGGCCCGCATCCCCGCCTCGACGCCCGACAGGGGCCGTGCCACCAGCCACCGCCGGAAGCCGAACAGCACCGCCTCCGCGATGCCCAGGAGCAGCAGGCCGAGCGCCCCCCACCACACCCCGCCCGGGTCCCCGTCCGCGACCGGCCCGTCCACCATCCACTTCAGCACGAGCGGGATCACGAGCGACAGGCACGACGCGACGACCGCCACGGCGGCCGCCGTGAACCACCGCCCCCGCACGGGGCGTACGTACGGCCACAGCCGGAGCAGGACGCGCACCGCCGAACGGTCGGCGGAGTGCGGGGGATTCGCTGGGTTCACAGGTTTCTCGGGCATCAGGTCCGACCTTACGGTTCACCACTGACACGGCTCATCCGGTTTTCCGGCCGTACCAACCCCTCCGGGCGAAGCCCACCGCTCGCGAGACGCTCCGAGCACCCGCGCGTGCGCGCAGGGTCAACGAGCCGTGCGCCGATGGCCAAAGACAGGGGTGAGGACGCGCCCCGACACTGATCGGACGCGCGGGCCGTCGCACGGGGGCTCGAAGGACGGCCCGCCGTACGGGTGCTTCCGCGGGCCGCGCCCCGGTCCGCGGGCGACGAGCGCCCTCGCTCCGCCCGGCCACCGCCGTCGCGCCGTGGTGGCCGGGCCGGGAGTGTCCGTCAGGCCCCGACCCGCAGCAGGACCGTCGAGCGGGCGCCGACCGTGATCGTCCCCCCGCCCTCGTGGAAGGTGCCCGGGGCGCGGGACTGGTCCGTACGGGCGGTGTCCACGACGAGCTCGTACGTCGCCGCCCAGGGCGGTCCCGGGAGGCGGAACTCGAGCGGGCGCGGGCCCGCGTGGAGGACGGCGAGGAAGCTGTCGTCGGTGATCCGCTCGCCGCGCTCGTCGCGGCCCGGGATGTCGCGGCCCGACAGGAAGAGGCCGAGGGTGGCGGTGGGCGCGTACCAGTCCCGCTCGGTCATCTCGGTGCCCTCGGCGGTGAACCAGGCCAGGTCCCGCAGTCCGTCCGCGCGCTGCGGGCGGCCCGAGAAGAAGGCCCTGCGGCGCAGCACCGGGTGGCGGTGGCGCAGGTCGAGGAGCCGGCGGGTCAGGGCGAGGAGCTGGCCCCGGCCCGGGTCGTCCGGCAGGGACCAGTCGAGCCAGCCGATCTCGTTGTCCTGGCAGTACGCGTTGTTGTTGCCGCCCTGGGTGCGGCCCGTCTCGTCACCGGCGACGAGCATCGGCACCCCGGTGGACAGCAGGAGGGTGGTGAGCAGGTTGCGCTGCTGGCGCAGCCGCAGCGCGCCGATGGCGGGGTCGTCGGTCTCGCCCTCGGTGCCGCAGTTCCAGGAGCGGTTGTCGTGGGTGCCGTCCCGGTTGCCCTCGCCGTTGGCCTCGTTGTGCTTGCGCTCGTACGTGACGAGGTCGCGGAGGGTGAAGCCGTCGTGCGCGGTGACGAAGTTGACGGAGGCGTAGGGCCGCCGCCCGCCCCAGGCGTACAGGTCGCTGGAGCCGGAGAGCCGGTAGCCGAGGTCCCGCACGTCGGGCAGCGCGCCCCGCCAGAAGTCCCGTACGGCGTCCCGGTAGCGGTCGTTCCACTCGGTCCAGAGCGGCGGGAACGCGCCGACCTGGTAGCCGCCGTTGCCGACGTCCCACGGTTCGGCGATGAGCTTGACCCGGCGCAGCACCGGGTCCTGGGCGATCACGGCGAGGAACGGCGACAGCATGTCGACGTCGTGCATCGAGCGGGCGAGGGCCGCGGCGAGGTCGAAGCGGAAGCCGTCGACGCCCATCTCCGTCACCCAGTACCGCAGCGAGTCGGTGATGAGCCGCAGCACCTGGGGCTGCACGACGTGCAGGGTGTTGCCGCAGCCCGTGTAGTCCGCGTACCGGCGGGCGTCGGACTGGAGCCGGTAGTAGCCGCGGTTGTCGATGCCCTTCAGGGAGAGGGTGGGGCCGAGCTCGCCCGCCTCCGCGGTGTGGTTGTAGACGACGTCGAGGATGACCTCGATCCCGGCCGCGTGCAGCGCCCGCACCATCCGCTTGAACTCGCCGACCTGCTGCCCCGCCGTCCCGGACGAGGAGTAGCCGGCGTGCGGGGCGAAGTAGCCGAGCGAGTTGTAGCCCCAGTAGTTGCGCAGGCCGCGCCGCAGCAGGTGGTCCTCGTGCGCGAACTGGTGGACCGGCAGGAGTTCGACCGCCGTCACCCCGAGCCCGGTGAGGTGCTCGATCGCCGCCGGGTGCGCGAGCCCCGCGTACGTGCCCCGCAGGTGCTCGGGGATGCCCGGGTGGAGCTTGGTGAAGCCCTTGACGTGCACCTCGTAGATGACGGAGTCCTGCCAGGGCGTCTTGGGCCTGCGGTCGTCCGACCAGTCGTCGTCGTCGTGGACGACGACCCCCTTCGGCACGTGCGGCGCGGAGTCCCGCTCGTCGCGGACGGTGTCGGCCACGTGCTGCTGCGGCCAGTCCCTGACGTGCCCGTACGCCTCCGGGGGCAGCGAGCCGAAGTCGCCGTCGACGGCCCGCGCGTACGGGTCGAGGAGCAGCTTCGCCGGGTTCCAGCGGGCGCCCGTCCACGGGTCCCAGCGGCCGTGCACCCGGTAGCCGTACCGCTGCCCCGCTCCGACGCCCGGCACGAAGCCGTGCCAGATCTCATGGGTCAGCTCCGTCAGCGGCAGCCGCGTCTCCGTCCCGTCCGCGTCGAAGAGGCACAGTTCGACGGCCTCCGCGCCGCCCGCCCACAGGGCGAAGTTGGTGCCCGCCGTCCCGCCGGGGCCGACCCGGCAGCGGGCGCCGAGCGGCGTCGGCGCACCCGGCCATACGGGTGGCGCGGCCCGCTCCGGGGCATGTTCGGATACCGCCTGCTGCTCGGCTGCACTCGCCACCGTCCCGGCCTCCCGCGGCTCGTCGGGCCCGCACCCGCGGGAGCGGCGGCGTCCCGGCCGCCGCTCCCGCGCGTTGTCCTCCCCCTGTTCTGCCCGGACGGCCGTGCTCCCAACATGCCCCGCACGCACGTTTCCCCTGGAGGGTGGCCGTCGTTGGGCCGAGCGTGAATCGAGTATGGAAGCGGACGAGGTACGCCCTGGCGGTCGCGGGACTGGTCGCCGGCCTTGCGGGCTGCACAGGCGTGGACGGCGGAGGGGGCATCGACGTTTCCCTGCCGGGCAAGGCGCGGGCCCCCGGCGACGTCATCCGGGTGAGCCCGGAGGACGGCAGCAAGGCGGTGCCGGCGGAGGGCCCGGTCGAGGTGAGGATCGACAGCGGCCGGCTGGAGCGGGTGACGGTCGTCCAGGTCGAGGACGCCCAGCGGACCCGGGTCGCCGGGGAGATCTCCGCGGACGGGCTGCGCTGGCGGCCGAAGGCGGACACCCGGCTCGAACTGTCCGCGAAGTACAGCGTGGACGCGGTCGCGCTCGACGCGCACGGGCGCCGCTCGGCCCGCCACACCACCTTCACCACCGTGGTGCCGGAGAGCCGCTTCATCGGCTACTTCAAGCCGGAGAACCGTTCCACGGTCGGCACCGGCATGATCGTCTCCTTCGGCTTCAACCGGCCCATCGAGAACCGGGCCGAGGTCGAGCGGGCCATCCGCGTCACCTCGGTGCCGCCGGTGGAGGTGGTCGGCCACTGGTTCGGCAAGGAGCGGCTCGACTTCCGCCCCGCCGCGTACTGGCGGCCCGGCACGAAGGTCACCGTCGAACTCGGCCTGCGCGACGTCGAGGGGGCGCCCGGCGTGTACGGCGTCCAGCGCAAGAAGGTCGGCTTCACCATCGGCCGCTCCCAGGTCTCCCTGGTCGACGCCGCCGAGCACACCATGGTGGTCCGGCGGGACGGCGAGGTCCTGGCCACCGTGCCGATCACCGCGGGGGCGCCGAAGACGACCACGTACAACGGCAAGATGGTCGTCACGGAGCTGTACGACGTGACGCGGATGGACGGCCGGACCGTCGGCTTCGGCGGCGAGTACGACATCAAGGACGTGCCGCACGCGATGCGCCTCACCGACTCGGGCACCTTCCTGCACGGCAACTACTGGGCCTCGGCCTCCACCTTCGGCTCCGCGAACGTCAGCCACGGCTGCGTGGGGCTGCGCGACGACAAGGGCGGCAGCGCCGAGTCGCCCGCGGGCTGGTTCTTCGACCGCACGCTCATCGGCGACGTGGTCGAGGTGGTCAACTCCCGTGACGAGGAGGTCGCTCCCGACAACGGTCTCGGGGGCTGGAACCTGGACTGGAAGCAGTGGCGGGCGGGCTCCGCGCTCGGCTGACCGGCCGCTTCCCCCGCGCCGACCCACTAGCACGTCGACTGGGACTGAACGGTGACATTTACGAGGAACTTTCGTGTCCTGCGGTGTGATTATCTAGCGCTGTGTGCGCGGTTGGATGCACACGGGGGTGGGGCCGTGGCGGTTGCCAGGCCGTGCGAGGGGAGACGACCACAGTGAACGGGCAGCCGATATCGGGGGCATCGGTAGGGGCGACGGCACGTCGCGGCCGGCGGCGCGGGGGCGTCCGCCTCCAGGCCGTGGCGGCGGGAGCGCTGCTCCTCGTGCTCACCGCCTGCGGCGGCGGCGGGACCGCCGGCGGCGGTACGGGCGGCGGGCAGGGACCGGCGGCGCAGGGCGGCGGGCAGGACAACGCGGCCTCCCAGGCGGTCGTGACGATCCTTCCGAAGGACGGCGCCGACGCGGTCGCCACCAGCGGCGCCCTCAAGGTCACCGCGGAGCAGGGCAAGCTGACCACGGTCACGGTCGCCGACTCCAAGGGCACCGAGGTCGAGGGCAAGATCGCGGCGGACGGCGCCAGCTGGTCGCCCACCGCCCACCTGGCCGCGGGCACCCAGTACAAGGTGCACGCCATCGCGAAGGACGGCGAGGGCCGCGAGTCGGCGAAGGACACCACCTTCACCACGCTCGTCCCGAAGAACACCTTCATCGGCCACTACACGCCGGAGGACGGTTCGACCGTCGGCGTCGGCATGCCGGTCTCCATCAACTTCACCCGGGGCATCACCGACCCGGAGGCCGTCGAGAAGGCCATCAAGGTCACGGCCGAGCCGGCCGTGCAGATCGAGGGCCACTGGTTCGGCAACGACCGCCTCGACTTCCGCCCGGAGAAGTACTGGGCCGCCGGCACCAAGGTGACCGTGCACCTCAACCTGGACGGCGTCGAGGGCCGCCCGGGCGTCTACGGCAAGCAGAAGAAGACGATCACCTTCACCATCGGCCGCCGTCAGGTGTCCACCGTCGACGCGAGCGCCAAGACGATGAAGGTCGAGCGCGACGGCGCCATCATCAAGACGCTGCCGATCACCGCGGGCGCCCCGTCCACGACCACGTACAACGGTCAGATGGTCATCAGCGAGAAGTACAAGGTGACGCGCATGAACGGCGCCACCGTCGGCTTCGGCGGCGAGTACGACATCAAGGACGTGCCGCACGCCATGCGCCTGTCCAACTCGGGCACGTTCGTGCACGGCAACTACTGGGCCTCCTCGTCCACCTTCGGCTCCACGAACGTCAGCCACGGCTGCGTCGGCCTGCAGGACGCCCGCGGCGCCGGTGACAGCTCGACCCCGGCGGCCTGGTTCTTCGACCGCTCGCTCATCGGCGACGTCGTCATCGTGAAGAACTCCAAGGACAAGCAGATCAAGCCGGAGAACGGCCTGAACGGCTGGAACATGGACTGGTCGGAGTGGATCGCCTAGGCGATCCCGTCCCGAGCGACCGATGAGGGACCCGGTGCTGTGAGCAACAGCACCGGGTCCCTCCGCGTTAACGCCGACTAACCTTCCCCCATGACTGTGAACCTCGAAGTCGCCGAAGGCGTCGGCACGATCCGCCTCGACCGCCCCCCGATGAACGCCCTGGACATCGCGACCCAGGACCGGCTGCGCGAGCTGGCCCAGGAGCTGACCGATCGCGACGACGTGCGGGCCGTGGTGCTCTACGGCGGCGAGAAGGTGTTCGCGGCCGGCGCGGACATCAAGGAGATGCAGGTCATGGACCACGTGGCCATGGTCAAGCGGTCGCGCGCCCTCCAGGACTCCTTCACCGCCATCGCCCGCATCCCCAAGCCCGTCGTGGCCGCGATCACCGGTTACGCGCTCGGCGGCGGCTGCGAGCTCGCGCTCTGCGCCGACTACCGGATCGCCGCCGACAACGCGAAGCTGGGCCAGCCGGAGATCCTGCTCGGCCTGATCCCGGGCGCGGGCGGCACCCAGCGCCTGTCGCGGCTGATCGGCCCCTCCCGGGCCAAGGACCTCATCTTCACCGGCCGGATGGTGAAGGCCGAGGAGGCGCTGACGCTCGGTCTGGTCGACCGGGTCGTCCCGGCCGCCGAGGTGTACGAGCAGGCGCACGCCTGGGCCGCCAAGCTGGCGCAGGGCCCGGCGGTCGCCCTGCGGGCCGCCAAGGAGGCGATTGACCAGGGTCTGGAGGCCGACATCGACACCGGTCTTGCCATCGAGCGCACCTGGTTCGCGGGCCTGTTCGCGACCGAGGACCGCGAGCGCGGCATGCGCAGCTTCGTCGAGGAGGGCCCGGGCAAGGCGAAGTTCGCCTGACATGTGCCCCGGCGTCACCCGGCAGGTGATCCGGCGGGGGTCGATTCCACCGGAACGGCCCCCGCGAGGGGCTTCGTACGGCCATGATGGGGGGCATGGCGGGCCTGGAGGGTAGGGAACAACCTTGGCAGCGCGGCAGCGCCGCCGCCGCGCGCTGGTCATTGGCCGCGGATGACGAACAGGCCGCCGTCACAGTGGAGTTGTACGGCAATCCGGCCGAGGAGGATGTCCGGCTGCCGTCCCGTCCCGAATCGGCGTGGGTGGCCCGCAGGCTCACCCAGCACGTGATCCTGCGTCAGTGGGGCCTCGGCCCGCAGATCGCCGAGCACGCGGTGCTCCTCGTCTCGGAGCTCGTCGGGAACGCGGTCCGGCACACCGGCGCCCGGGTCTTCGCGCTGAGGCTCCAGCGGCGCCGCGGCTGGATCCGGATCGAGGTCCGCGACCCCTCGCGCGGACTGCCCTGTCTGATGCCGGTGCACGAGCTCGACACGAGCGGGCGCGGGCTCTTCCTCGTCGACAAGCTCTCGGACCGCTGGGGCGTGGACCTGGCGCCGCGCGGCAAGACGACGTGGTTCGAGATGCGCGTCGCCGACCGCCCCTGAGCCCGCCCCGACCTGCCCCCGCACGCACGGAAGCCCCCGTGTGCCGTGGTGGGGCGCGTGGGGGCTTCCGTGTGATGCGCCGTGGACGGGGGGGGTGTATCCACGGCAGCTATGTCGACCTGGCCCGGGTCAATGGGGGTCGGTGACTCCGACTATGTCAGACGGGTGGCCCTACCGCCAAAAGTCCTTAGTGGGGCAAGGCAGGTCAAAACCGGACAGTTTAATAGTGAATCGTTGGTGACGTGCAGCACTCGCCTTGTAAATAGTGAATGACTATGCGGTTCATCGCTTGTTTGCCCGGCTCGTCCGCATGGTGGACGCCCTCGCGAGGGCTGCAAACGTCCTGAAATGGCCTAATCGTAATAAAACGGTCCTGATCCCCATTAAATGGTCGCGTGAAGCCGACCGACCGCCGAGGAGCGCTCCGCGCGGGCGCGGCCGCCGCCGTCGCCGTCGCGGGAACCCTCGCCACCGCCTGCGGTACGGAACCCCGCCCCGCGCCCCCCTCCGCCACCGCGCCCACCCCCGCCACCGCGCGGCGCCCCGCTGCCGCGCCCGCCGTCGCCCCCGCCCCCCGCCGCTTCCCCGGCCGGCCCGACGAGATCGCACACGGCCCCCGCGACCGGCCCCGGGTCGCCCTCACCTTCCACGGCCAGGGCGACCCCGCGCTCGCCCGCACCCTCCTCGGCCAGGCCGAGCAGGCGGGCGCCCGCGTCACCGTCCTCGCCGTCGGCAGCTGGCTCGACGACCACCCCGACCTCGCCCGCCGCGTCCTCGACGGCGGACACGACCTCGGCAACCACACCCAGCACCACGTCGACGTCAACGCCATGACCGAAGCCGAGGCCCACGCCGAGATCGAGGCCTGCGCCACCCGGCTGCGCCGCCTCACCGGCTCCATCGGCAGCTGGTTCCGGCCCTCCCGCACCCAGCACGCCGCCCCCGCCGTCCTGCGCGCGGCCCGCCGCGCCGGATACCCGCACGTCCTCTCGTACGACGTCGACTCCCTCGACTTCACCGCGCCCGACGCCGCCACCGTCGTCCGCGACGTCACCGGAGCCGTCCGGGCCGGATCCGTCGTCAGCCTGCACTTCGGCTACCCGGTCACCGCCGCCGCGCTGCCCCTCCTCCTCGCCGACCTCGACCGCCGCGGACTGCGCGCGGTCACCACCACGGAGCTGCTGACCTGATGGCCCACCACACGAAGAGAACCAGGACCCTCCTCGCCGCCGCGCTCCTCGCCGCCCTGGCGGGCTGCGGCACCGGGGACCCCGGCGACGGCGCCGCGGCGGTGAAGAAGGCCGCCGCCCCCGCCGTGCCCAAACCGGCCGCCGCCCCCGCCGGACTGCCCGGCATGCCGCCCGTGCTCGACCCGAACGACGTCTACGCCGCCGACCGGCCGAACCGACTCTCCCCGGTGGTACGGAACTTCCCCTCCCGGGTCTACGTCCCCAACACCAACTCCAACACCGTCTCGGTCATCGACCCCGCCACCTACAAGGTCGTCGAGACCATCCCGGTCGGCGTCCAGCCCCAGCACGTCGTCCCGTCCTGGGACCTGAAGACCCTCTGGGTCAACAACAACCGGGGCCACACCCTCACGCCCATCGACCCCGCCACCGGCATCGCCGGCAAGCCCGTCGAGGTCCACGACCCGTACAACCTCTACTTCACGCCCGACGGCAAGTACGCCGTCGTCATGGCCTCCCTCGACCGCGAACTCGTCTTCCGCGACCCGCACACCATGGAACGGAGGAAGTCCGTCCCGGTGAGCTGCTACGGCGTCAACCACGCCGACTTCTCCGCCGACGGACGCTACTTCGTGGTCTCCTGCGAGTTCTCCGGCGAACTCCTCAAGGTCGACACCGAGAAGATGGAGGTCGTCGGGCAGCTGAAACTGCCCTTCCAGGGCGCCATGCCCCAGGACGTGAAGCTCTCCCCGGACGGGAAGACCTTCTACGTCGCCGACATGATGGCTCACGGCATGTGGGTGCTCGACGGCGAGAAGTTCACCGTCCCCACGCTGCTCCCCACCGGCAAGGGGGCCCACGGCCTCTACATCAGCCGGGACTCGCGCGAGATGTACGTCCCCAACCGCGGCGAGGGCTCCGTCTCCGTCTTCGACTTCGCGCGGAACAAGCTCACCAAGAAGTGGTGGCTCCCCGACGGCGGTTCGCCCGACATGGGCGGCGTCTCCGCCGACGGCAAGGTCCTCTGGCTCTCCGGCCGGTACGACTCCGAGGTCTACGCCATCGACACCGCCACCGGCCGGCAGCTCGCCCGCATCCCGGTCGGCGGCGGCCCCCACGGCCTCGCCGTCTACCCCCAGCCCGGCCGCTACTCCCTCGGCCACACCGGCGTCTTCCGCTAGGGCCTGCGGGCGCCCCGCCGGTCGGGACGGTCAGCCCGCGACGAGCAGGGCCTCCGACGCCACCGGGCGGTAGCCGGCCGCCTGGAAGGTCCGGACGCTGCGGGCGTTGCCGGGGGACTGCTGGGCCCACACCACGTCGCCGGGCGTGAGGTGGCGGGCCGCCGTCGCCAGCGCGCGGCCCAGGCCCCGGTGGCGCACCTCCTCGTCCACCTCGATCGCCGCCTCCCAGCGGCCCGCGACGCCCCGGCCCAGGACCAGCACCCCGCCGTCGGCCGCCCACACCCGGACGTCGTCGCGGAACTTCAGGGCCCGCGCCACCCGGGGGTGGTCCGGGTCGTCGAGCTCGCGGAGCTCCAGCGGGGGAGCGCCCGGCAGGCGGTCGGCCACCGTCAGCAGGTCGATCGTGTTCATGTGCAGGCCCGTGCGGGCCATCAGGGCGACCAGGAAGCCGGGGTTCATGCTCGCCGCGAGCGGGTCGCTCGACGTGGCCGCCAGCTCGGCCCGTACCCACGCCGGGTCGGCGTCCGTGAAGACCACCGAGTGGGCCGTGAAGGCCAGCACCCCGGCGTCCCGGGGGTTCGGCTGCCGCACCACCGTCGTCGTACCGTCCGGGGCCGGGAACCGCCCGCGTGCCGCATCCGCCAGTATCCGTGCCACGTCACTCATACCCCCATCATCCGGCAGGGGCGGGCCAGCTACTCTGACCCCCGTCAGATAAGCACCGAGAAGGGGCGGAAGCAGTGGCGGACATCGAGTCGGCACGTACGGCATTCAACCAGTTCGACGCGGACGGCGACGGCTTCATCACCGCCGCGGAGTACAAGAGCCTCATGGCGCGCCACGGCGACTTCAACGTCACCGAGACGGTCGCCGAGGTCCTCATCAAGCAGCGTGACGACAACGGCGACGGCGTCCTGTCCTGGGACGAGTTCTGGGCGCACTACAGCAAGGCGTGACCCGCCCGCCCGGGTGGGCGGCGCAACGCTGAGTTGCCGCCCGCCCGGGGCTCGGTGACGATCGTCCGGTGACGCTTCCCGGACCCTTCGGTACCCCGAGCCGTCTGACGGCGGCGGTCGTCGCCGCGGTCGCCCTCCTCGCCGCCGCCCTGCTCGGCGCCGGTCTCGCGCAGACGGGCACCGGCGAACTGCGGATACCGGCCGCCGGCACCACCTCGCTGCTGCGCCTCCTCGTCCTCGCCGGCCTCGCCGTGCAGATCGGCGAACTCGCCGGGCGCCGGATCGCCGGAGCGGGCCCCCTGCCGCGGAGCCGCTCCGCGCCCGCCGCGCTGGTCGCCGCGGCCGCCTCCGCCGGACTCCTGCTGCTCTTCACGGCCGTCAGCGGCCTGAGCCCCGCCGTCGTGTACGGGCTCCGCGAGGGCCGCCTGCTCCTCGTCACCGCGAACGCCTTCGCCCTCGCCGCCTTCTGCGCCGCCTCCCGGCGCCCCGGCCTCGCCGTCCTGCCGCTCGCCGTCGCCGTCGGCGCCGAGGCGCTGCGCGCCCACCCCGAGGCGCACCAGCAGGCCCTCGGGACCTGTCTGACCGTCGTCCACCTCACGGCCGCCTCGCTCTGGGCGGGCACCCTCCTGTACGTGCTCCGCACCATGCGGCTGCGCGGCGGCGGACGGGAGGTCCTGGCCCGCTACGCCCGGATGGCCGCCTGGACGTACGCCGCGCTGGTGGTCACCGGGACCGCCTCCACGCTCCGCAGGCTGCCGCTGGACGCCGTCCTGAGCACCGCCTACGGCCGGCTCCTCCTGGTGAAGCTGGTGTTCTTCGGCGGCGCGAGCCTGCTCGCCCTCGCCGCCCGGGGCCGGATGCTGTCCGGCGGGAACGCCCAGACACCCGCGCGCGTCGAGGCGTCCGTGCTCGCGGCGATCCTGGTCGTCTCGGCGCTGCTCACCGTGGTGCCGGACCCCCGCGGACTCGGGTACTGAGGCGGACCCGTGGAGCGTCAGCCCCGCCCGACCCCGCACGGCCGGCCCCGGGGAACCCCCGGGGCCGGCCGTGCGGGGTGAACGGTTCAGCACTCGATGATGTTCACCGCGAGACCGCCGCGCGCGGTCTCCTTGTACTTCACGCTCATGTCGGCACCCGTCTCCTTCATGGTCTTGATGACCTTGTCGAGGGAGACCAGGTGGCTGCCGTCGCCGCGCATCGACATCTTCGCCGCGGTGACCGCCTTGACCGACGCCATGCCGTTCCGCTCGATGCACGGGATCTGGACGAGACCGCCGACCGGGTCGCAGGTCAGGCCCAGGTTGTGCTCCATGCCGATCTCGGCCGCGTTCTCCACCTGCTCCGGGGAGCCGCCGAGGACCTCGGCGAGGGCGCCGGCCGCCATCGAGCAGGCCGAGCCGACCTCGCCCTGGCAGCCGACCTCGGCGCCGGAGATGGAGGCGTTCTCCTTGAAGAGCATGCCGACCGCGCCGGCCGCGAGCAGGAAGCGGACGATCCCGTCCTCGTCGGCGCCGGGGACGAAGTTCATGTAGTAGTGCAGGACGGCGGGGATGATGCCGGCCGCGCCGTTCGTCGGGGCGGTGACCACCCGGCCGCCCGCCGCGTTCTCCTCGTTCACGGCCATCGCGTAGAGGGTGATCCACTCCATCGCGTGCGCGGTCGGGTCGCCCTCGGAGCGCAGCTTGCGGGCCAGGGTGGAGGCGCGGCGGCGGACCTTCAGGCCGCCGGGCAGGATGCCCTCGCGGGACATGCCGCGCGAGACGCAGGCCTGCATGACCCGCCAGATCTCCAGGAGGCCCTCGCGGATCTCGTCCTCGGTGCGCCAGGCCTTCTCGTTCTCCAGCATCATCGAGGAGATCGAGAGCCCGGTCTCCTTCGCGAGGCGCAGCAGCTCGTCACCGGTCCGGAAGGGGTACTTCAGGACGGTGTCGTCGGGGACGATCGGGTTCTCGCCCTGCACGGCGTCCTCGTCCACGACGAAGCCGCCGCCGACCGAGTAGTACGTCTTCTCCAGGACGAGCCCGCCCTCCGCGTCGTACGCGAAGACCGTCATGCCGTTGGCGTGGTACGGGAGCGCCTTGCGTCGGTGCAGGATCAGGTCGGCGTCGAAGTCGAAGGGGATCTCGTGGGCGCCGAGCAGGTTGATCCGGCCGCTCTCCTTGATCCGCTCGAACTCCGCGTCGGCGGTCTCGACGTTCACGGTGCGGGGCGAGTTGCCCTCCAGGCCGAGGAGCACCGCCTTGGGGGTGCCGTGGCCGTGGCCGGTCGCGCCGAGCGAGCCGTACAGCTCCGCTCGTATGGTCGCCGTGTGGGCGAGCAGCCCCTCGTTCTTCAGCCGGCGCGCGAACATCCGCGCCGCACGCATGGGCCCCACCGTGTGGGAGCTCGACGGGCCGATGCCGATCGAGAACAGGTCGAAGACCGAGATGGCCACGGTAGGACTCCTTGTGGGGGGCTAGACGCCGTTGTCTGCCGGGGTGGAGCAGAAAGGCTGAGCATGGAACGGGGCACCGCGCTCACTGTCCAGTGTGCGCGGTGCCCCGGAGCTTTCGTACGAACAAAAGCGTACGAAATTACTTCAGGCCGGGGTACAGCGGGTGCTTGTCCGCCAGGGCGGTCACCCGGGCCTTGAGCGCCTCGGCCTTGTCGGCGTCGAAGCCCGGCTTCAGGGTCTCCGCGATGATGTCGCCGACCTCGGTGAAGTCGTCCGCCTGGAAACCGCGGGTCGCGAGCGCCGGCGTACCGATGCGCAGACCGGAGGTGACCATCGGCGGGCGCGGGTCGTTCGGAACGGCGTTCCGGTTGACCGTGATGCCGACCTCGTGGAGACGGTCCTCGGCCTGCTGGCCGTCCAGCTCGCTGTCGCGCAGGTCGACGAGGAGCAGGTGCACGTCCGTGCCGCCGGACAGGACCGAGACACCGTGGGCGGTGACGTCGTCCTGGACCAGGCGCTCGGCGATGATGCGGGCGCCGTCCAGGGTGCGCTGCTGGCGCTCCTTGAACTCCTCCGAGGCCGCGACCTTGAAGGAGACGGCCTTGGCCGCGATCACGTGCTCCAGCGGGCCGCCCTGGAAGCCGGGGAAGACCGAGGAGTTCAGCTTCTTCGCGAACTCCTTCTTCGCCAGGATGATGCCGCCGCGGGGGCCGCCGAGCGTCTTGTGCGTGGTGGAGGTCACCACGTCCGCGTACTCGACCGGGTTCGGGTGCAGACCGGCCGCGACCAGGCCCGCGAAGTGGGCCATGTCGACCCACAGGTAGGCCTCGACCTCGTCGGCGATCCGGCGGAACTCCGCGAAATCCAGCTGGCGCGGGTAGGCGGACCAGCCCGCGATGATCACCTTCGGGCGGTGCTCCTTGGCGAGGCGCTCGACCTCGGCCATGTCGACCAGACCGGCCTCGTCCACGTGGTACGCGACCACGTTGAACTGCTTGCCCGAGAAGTTCAGGCGCATGCCGTGGGTCAGGTGACCGCCGTGCGCCAGGTCCAGACCCAGGATCGTGTCGCCGGGCTGGGCGATGGCGAAGAGGGCGGCCTGGTTCGCGGAGGCGCCGGAGTGCGGCTGGACGTTGGCGTACTCGGCGCCGAACAGGTCCTTGATCCGGTCGATCGCGATCTGCTCGGCCACGTCGACGTGCTCGCAGCCGCCGTAGTAGCGGCGGCCCGGGTAGCCCTCGGCGTACTTGTTGGTGAGGACGGAGCCCTGGGCCTCCATGACGGCGACCGGAGCGAAGTTCTCCGACGCGATCATCTCGAGGGTGGACTGCTGACGGCGGAGCTCGGCGTCGACGGCGGCGGCGACGTCGGGGTCCAGCTCGTGGAGGGGAGTGTTCAGAAGCGACATGAATCGATCCCTAGGGGGTCTCGGTTAGCCGGCGGTGAAGGCGGTGTACTCGTCGGCGGAGAGCAGGTCCTTCGGCTCACCGTCGAGGCGCACCTTGAACAGCCAGCCGCCCTCGAACGGGGCGGTGTTCACCAGCGCCGGGTCGTCGACGACGTCCTGGTTCACCGCGACGACCTCGCCGGTCACCGGGGAGTACAGGTCGCTGACGGACTTGGTCGACTCCAGCTCACCGCAGTCCTCGCCCGCGGTCACGGTGCTGCCGACCTCGGGAAGCTGCACGTACACGATGTCGCCGAGCGCGTTCGCCGCGTGCTCGGTGATGCCGACGGTGGCGACGCCGTCAACGGCGTCCGTCAGCCACTCGTGCTCCTTGCTGTAGCGGAGCTGCTGGGGGTTGCTCATGGCCTGATTCTCCTGGATCGGGGGAGTGCTGATGTACGTGGGTCTTGCGGGGTGAGACGCCGGGTGAGACGACTGCGTCACTTCTGGCGCTTGTAGAACGGCAGAGCCACGACCTCGTAGGGCTCGTGGGTACCGCGGATGTCCACACCTACACCCGCGGTGCCGGGAGCCGCGTGCGCCGCGTCGACGTACGCGATGGCGATCGGCTTGCCGAGGGTCGGGGACGGGGCGCCCGAGGTGATCTCGCCGACGACCTCGCCGCCGGAGACGACCGAGAAGCCCGCGCGCGGGACGCGGCGGCCCTCGGCGATCAGGCCGACCAGCTTGCGCGGCGGCGCGGTCTCGGCGCGCTCGGCGGCGGCCTCCAGCGCCTTGCGGCCGACGAAGTCGCCGGGCTTCTCGAACTTCACGACCCGGCCGAGGCCCGCGTCGAAGGGGGTGAGGGCGGTGGTCAGCTCGTGGCCGTACAGCGGCATGCCCGCCTCCAGGCGGAGCGTGTCACGGCAGGACAGGCCGCAGGGGATCAGGCCGACGCCCGCGCCCGCCTCGGTCAGCGCCTTCCAGACGCCCTCCGCGTGCTCCGGCTTCAGGAACAGCTCGAAGCCGTCCTCGCCGGTGTAGCCGGTACGGGCGATCAGCGCGGGCACGCCCGCGACCGTGCCGGGCAGGCCGGCGTAGTACTTCAGGCCGTCCAGGTCGGCGTCCGTGATCGACTTCAGGATGCCGGGGGACTCCGGGCCCTGGACCGCGATCAGGGCGTACGCGTCACGGTCGTCGCGCACCTCGGCGTCGAAGCCCTCCGCGCGGGCCACGAGCGCGTCCAGGACGATCTGCGCGTTGGAGGCGTTGGCGACGACCATGTAGGGAGAGGACCCGGCCTCGGTCTCGGCGAGGCGGTAGACGATCAGGTCGTCGAGGATGCCGCCGTCCTCCTGGCAGATCATCGTGTAGCGCGCGCGGCCGACGCCGATCGTGGAGATGTTGCCGACCAGGGCGTAGTCGAGCAGTTCCGCGGCCTGCGGGCCGGTGACCGTGATCTCGCCCATGTGGGAGAGGTCGAAGAGGCCGGCCTTCGTGCGGACGGCGTTGTGCTCGTCGCGCTCGCTGGCGTACCGCAGCGGCATGTCCCAGCCCGCGAAGTCGGTCATGGTCGCGCCCAGCGAACGATGCAGGGCATCGAGGGCGGTCAGACGGGGGGCAGTGCTCATGGGGTGGCTCCCGGGTCCCAAGGGCGTGATCGGTGACGAAACACATGACGGGCGAGGACGTCCTCCCCATCTGTCATGGAACCTGAGAGGTTCACCGAGAGCATCTCGTCACCGAGAGATCGGCTTGCACCTTGGGTGGGGACACGGCACGGTGTCCCGCTTTTCAGATCTGCCTCATCCGCGCGGTACGGGGCCTGAGAGATTCAAGGGAGGGTCTTGCTCCTTCGGCGTCCGGACGCCGTCGGCGGCCCGGAACTCTCCCGCGCGGATTCGAGCGGCCGGTATGCGATTGTGTGGCGACTGTGCGCGCCTGGCGCGCACATCATTGCATGCGGTGTCGGCGGGGCAAATCGCTTGTGTCTCATTACCGTTTCTTTACACTTCGTGGGCAAGGGTCTCCTCAGGTCTCCTGAGACCCGACAGGGGGGAGCGCGATGAGGATCGAGCACACCGGCGCGTACGCGACCGGCACCGGCATACCGGCCCAGCGGGCCCGCGCCAGGACCCGCCGCCGCGGACGGATCCTGCGCGACCTCCGCGAGCGCGGCGACCGCGGCCCCCGCGCCCTCGTCTTCGCCGCCGGCGACCTCGTCGTCGTCTCCGGGCTGCCCGGCAGCGGCAAGTCCACCCTCATGAAGCGGGCCGCCGAGGGCCACGGCATCGACTCCCAGGACGCCCGCGAGCGCTGGGAGCTCCGTATGCCCCGCCTCCTGCCGTACGCCGTCTACCGCCCCCTCGTCCGCCTCGCGCACTACGCCGGGCTCCGCCGCGTCCTGCGCTCCGGCGCGAGCGCGATCGTCCACGACTGCGGCACCCAGTCCTGGGTGCGCGGCTGGCTCGCCCGCGAGGCCCGCCGCCGGGGCAGCGCCCTGCACCTGGTCCTCCTCGACGTGACCCCGGACACGGCGCGGGCCGGGCAGGACGCCCGGGGCCGCGGCGTATCCGTCTACGCCTTCGCCCGGCACCGGCGGGCCGTCGGCCGGCTGCTGCGGGCCGCCGAGTCCGGCAGCCTCCCGCCCGGCTGCGCCTCCGTCACCCTCCTCGACCGCGCCGCCGCCGACACCCTCCGCCGCATCTCCTTCCGCGACGCCGCCTGACCGCGGCGGGGGACCCGTACCCTCCCTTTTGGCCACGGCGGCGCCGGGGCGGCGTTAGGGTGCTGCCGGGCGGCCGGTGCGGCAGGCCGTGCGAGAAGGGGAAACGCGACCGTGGACGTGACGTGGCCGGGCAACGAGCTCGAAGAGGTCCTTGCCGCCTCACTCGGCAACCCCGCGGCCGGAGGCCGGCTCGTCGAGGTGCTGGGCCGCAGCCAGGTCTGGGTGCCCCTGCCGAACGGCGGCGGCCCCGACAGCCCCGACCTCGACCTCGCCACCATGGAGATCGACGGCGCGGCCTACGTCCCCGTCTTCAGCTCCGAACAGCAGTTCCTCGCCTGTGTCGGTGACCACATGTCGTTCGCCGTCGCCCCCGCCCGCGACTTCGCCCGCGGCCTGCCCCCGCAGCTCGGCATCGCCCTGAACCCGGGCGGCGCCGCCGGGGTCCCGCTGCCCCCGCCCGCCGTCGCCGAGCTCTGCCGCACCGGCCGCACCCCGCTCGACGGCCCCGCCACCGGCGGCCGCGTCCGGCTCTTCGAGCCCGACTGGCAGGACGACCCGGTCGACTTCCTCGCCGCGGCCTCCGCCGAGTTCGAGGCCACCGGCGTCGTCACCAGCGCCCGCCGCGCGCTCGCCAGCGTCGAGGGCACCGAACCCGCCCTCTTCATCGGCGTCCAGCTCGCCCACTGGGAGGGCGCCGACCGCAACGCGCCCCTGGACGCCCTCGGCCGCGCGCTCGGCCGGGTCGAGGTCGCCTGGCCGGTCAACCTCATCCTGCTCGACATGGCGCAGGACCCGGTCGGCGACTGGATGCTGGAGCGGGTGCGCCCGTTCTACCAGCGCGCCGCCGTGTGAGCGGCCCCCTGTTTAAGCTGAACTGACCGGTGAGCCGAACCGACTCGGCAGCGGCACGGAAGCCGCGCGGACATGGTGGACGGAATGAGGGGCGGGGACCCATGGTGAGCGCGTCAGGCACCGCTGCGGCCGGCGAGGTCGAGCGCATGCTGCGCGAGGTGGCACCCGGACGCTACGACGCGTACGAGCAGTTGCTGCACGCCCTCGCCGACGGCGAACTCTGGATGCTGCTCTGGCACGGTTCGCCCGGCTCCTCCGACGCCCAGTACGGGAACATGGAGGTCGACGGCTTCGGCTACGCGCCCTGCGTCACCTCCCCCCAGGAACTCGCCGCCTCCGGCTGGAACCGCGCCCACGAGCTCGTCACCGGCCGCGACATCGCACGCGCCCTCTACCCCGACCGCTGGGGCGTCTGGCTGAATCCGCACGCCCCCGGCGGCGGCGTCGGCATCCCCTGGGCCGACCTGCGCCGGATCGCCACCGGTCTCGACCGCATGCCGGCCGGACCGCTCCGCGTCTCCGAGCCGACCCTGGAGATCCCGCAGTTCTACGCCCTGCTCACGCAGAACGCGCACCGCACCCCGGCGGTCCGGGCGCTGCGCCGCGGCTGGGTGCAGCCCGCGCTCGGCTCCCCGTACCTCGCCATCGGTCTCGACCTGTACGACACCTCGGCGGCGGCCGTCGACACGGTCCGCTCGATGATGCGCCAGTCGATCGGCTCCGTACCCGATGGGCTGCCCGTCTCGACGGTCGCCCTCTCCGACGCGTACGACCCGGTGGCGCTCTGGCTGCGGGCGAACGCGCGCCCGTTCTACGACCGCGAGGCGCACGCCGGTCGCGGTTCCGCCGCCGTTCCGGGGTACGGGTACCCGCCGTCGGCGCCGTCCGCATACTGAGACACCTCATTTCCCTCCGTACGCCCCAGAGGTCCCGCCGGACCTCGTCGGGGCCCTTCTTTCGCCCCAATTGAGGAGCTCAAAAGCCACGTTGGGCGACATGCCCGATTGTGGCGAAGAGGACCCGAGATGGTCCGCTCACGTGATCACGACGTCCGGATAACGGAAGTCGCAGCACCGCATCACGTTTGAGCAAACATTCCTCGTCAGGGCTGGCGGGTGATCACAAGCGCACTGAAGACTCCCCGGAACACCGGGTGTTCGGCTCCTTTCGAGCAGATGCCCAGCATTTTGTTCCACCGAGCCGCTACCCGCGGCGGGCAAGGGCCGGCTACCGGCGGCCGAGAGGGGTCCTCACCACGATGACGGCACCACTGCACGAGACGAGTGCGGGCGAGGCGACCGCCACCGTCGACGGCGCGCCCGACGCACCCGGCACCCCGGACGCCCCCGGCACCACCGCCAAGGCGATCGAGGGCCGCTCGCCCTGGAAGATCGCCTGGACCCGCCTCAAGCGCGACAAGCTCGCCCTCGCCGGCGCCTTCGTCGTCGGCTTCCTCGTCCTGGTCGCGATCTTCGCCCCGGTCATCGTCAGCCTCCTCGGCCACCCGCCGGACGAGTTCCACGAGGACCAGATCGACCCGCTCTTCGGCACCCCGATCGGCTCCTGGGGCGGCGCCAGCTCCGACTTCCTCTTCGGCGTCGAGCCCGTCAACGGCCGCGACGTCTTCAGCCGCATCGTCTACGGCGCCCGGATCTCGCTGCTCGTCGCCTTCCTGGCGGCGGTCTTCGCCGTGGCCCTCGGCACCGTGCTCGGCATCATCGCCGGCTACTTCGGTGGCTGGATCGACGCGGCCCTCAGCCGGGTCATGGACGTCATGCTCGCCTTCCCGCAGCTGCTCTTCACGATCGCCCTGGTCTCGGTGCTGCCGAACCAGTTCCTCGGACTCGACGGCTCGGGCGTCCGCATCGCCGCCCTGGTGCTCGTGATCGGCTTCTTCGGCTGGCCGTACGTGGGCCGCATCGTCCGCGGCCAGACCCTCTCGCTGCGCAACCGCGAGTACGTCGAGGCCGCCCAGAGCCTGGGCGCCGGCCGCTTCTACATCCTGCGCCGCGAGCTGCTGCCCAACCTGATCGCGCCGATCACGGTCTACGCGACCCTCATGATTCCCACCAACATCCTCACCGAAGCGGCGCTCAGCTTCCTCGGCGCGGGTGTGAAGCCTCCCACCGCTTCCTGGGGGCAGATGCTGTCGACGGCCATCACGACCTACGAAGCGGACCCCCTCTTCATGGTGATCCCCGGCCTCGCGATCTTCATCACCGTCCTGGCGTTCAACCTCTTCGGCGACGGCGTGCGTGACGCGCTCGACCCGAAGGGCTCCCGCTGACCGTTCGCCGACGACACGCAAGACCCGCCCCTGCCGCTGCCGACAGGAGGCCCATCCCCACTCGGCGGACCGCCGTAACGGCCGCCACTATCCCGGAGGTTGTTGGACCCATGCTGAAGAGCTCCCAGCGCAGAATCGCCGCGGGCGCGCTGCTTGCCGCGGCCACGATGGTCGCCGCCACGGCTTGTGGTGGCGGTGCCAAGTCCGGTGACGGCGGCAACGGCAAGACCAGCGCGGCCGGCTTCAACGCCGCCGTGAACAAGGTCGCCAGCCCCTCCACCAAGAAGGGCGGCGAGCTGAAGTTCATCGGCTCGCAGGAGGCCGACTCGTGGGACCCGCAGCGCGGTTACTACGGCTTCGTGTGGGACTTCCAGCGCTACTACACGCGCCAGCTCGTCACCTTCAAGGCCGAGCCGGGCTCCGCCTCGACCGAGCTCGTCCCGGACCTCGCCACCGACGCCGGCAAGATCTCGGCGGACGGCCTCACCTACACCTTCACGCTGAAGGACGGGGTGACCTGGGAGGACGGCAAGCCGATCACCTCCAAGGACATCAAGTACGGCATCGAGCGCGTCTGGGCCCAGGACGTCATCTCCGGCGGCCCGATCTACCTCCAGCAGGTCCTCGACCCCAAGAGCGAGTACAAGGGTCCCTACAAGGACACCTCCGCGGACAAGCTCGGCCTGAAGGCCATCGAGACCCCGGACGACAAGACCATCATCTTCAAGCTGCCGGTCGCCAACGGCGACTTCCTGCAGATGCTGGCCATGCCCGCCGCCTCCCCGGTCCGCCAGGACAAGGACACCAAGGCCAAGTACGGACTGAACGTCTTCTCCTCCGGCCCGTACAAGTGGCAGTCGTACACGCCGAACAAGTCCATGAAGCTGGTCCGCAACGACAAGTGGGACCAGAAGACGGACAACGTCCGCAAGGCGCTTCCGGACACCATCAGCGTCACGTTCACCACGAACGCCGACGACATGGACAACCGCCTGATCGAGGGCGAGTACGACCTCGACATCAACGCGACCGGTGTCGGCGCCTCCGCCCGCCAGAAGGTTCTCCAGCAGCACAAGGAGAACGCGGACAACCCGCAGACGGGCTTCATCCGCTACGCGGTCTTCCCGCAGACGGTCATCCCGAACATCGAGTGCCGCAAGGCGATCATCTACGCCGCCGACTCGAAGTCCCTCCAGACCGCCCGTGGTGGCCCGCAGGCCGGTGGCGACATCGCCTCCAACATGCTTCCGCCGGGGCTGAAGGGTGCCGACCCGAAGGCCGACCCGTACGGCAAGCTCGGTGGCGCGCCGGACCTGGCCAAGGCCAAGGAAGCGCTCGCGAAGTGCGGCAAGCCGAACGGCTTCAAGACCACGATCGCGGTCCGCAACAACAAGAAGATCGAGATCGCGACCGCCGAGTCCCTCCAGCAGTCGCTGAAGGCCGTCGGCATCGAGGCCGAGATCGACCAGTTCGACGGCGCCCAGACGTCCGGCATCATCGGTTCGCCGAAGGTCGTCAAGGACAAGGGCTACGGCATCATCATCATGGGCTGGGGCGCCGACTTCCCGACCGGCCAGGGCTTCCTCCAGCCGCTGACGGACGGCCGCTTCATCCTGCAGAGCGGTAACAACAACTTCTCCGAGCTGAACGACCCGGCCGTCAACGGCCTGTTCGACCAGGCGCTGAAGGAGACCGACCCCGACAAGGCCGGCGAGCTCTACAAGCAGATCAACGCGAAGGTGTCGGAGGCCGCGGTCTACCTGCCCTTCACCCACGAGAAGAACATCATCTGGCGCAGCTCCCGGCTGACCAACGTCTACACGGCGGACGCCTACAACGGCCGCTACGACTACGCGTCGCTCGGCGTCGTCAAGTAATCCGACCCGCTCCACCGGCGCACCACCCGCCGCCAGGTCCGAAGGGCAGGTGATGGCCGTGGGCGGCGGCCGGGGACCCCGATCGGGTTCCCCGGCCGCCGACCGGCCGACCGCATGCTTGCATACATAGTCCGACGGCTCTTCGCAGTCGTCGCGATGCTGCTCGTCGTCACGCTCGTGACGCTCAGCATCTTCTTCCTCATCCCCAAGATGACCGGCAGCGACCCTGCCGCGATGTTCGTCGGCAAGCAGGCGGATCCGGCTTCCATCGAGGCCGTCCGGCAGAAGCTGGGCCTGGACGAGCCGATCCTGGTGCAGTTCTGGCACTTCGTCTCCGGCATCTTCGTCGGCCGGGACTACACCGGCGGCGGCGACACGATCCACTGCGCCGCGCCGTGCTTCGGCTACTCGTTCCGCACCGAGCAGGACGTCTCGGCGATGCTCGTCGACGCCTTCCCGGTCACCCTGTCCATGGTCATCGGCGCCGCCGTGCTGTGGCTGGTTCTCGGCGTCTCCACGGGCGTGGTCTCCGCGCTCAAGCGGGGCACGATCGTCGACCGCGCGGCGATGATCACCGCGCTGGCCGGCGTCTCGCTCCCCATCTTCTTCACGGCCATGCTGGCGATGCTCGTCTTCCGCACCCAGCTGGGCTGGCTCAACGCCACGTACATACCGATCACCGAGTCCTTCGGCGGCTGGTTCGGCGGCCTGCTCCTGCCCTGGGTCACCCTCGCCTTCCTGTACGCGGCGATGTACGCGCGGCTCACCCGCGCCACCATGCTGGAGGTCCTCGGCGAGGACTACATCCGCACCGCCCGGGCCAAGGGTCTGCCGGAGTCCGTCGTGCTCGGCAAGCACGCCATGCGCTCCACCATGACCCCGATCCTGACCATCTTCGGCATGGACCTCGGCGCCCTCGTCGGCGGCGCGATCCTGACGGAGACCGCGTTCAGCCTGCACGGCCTCGGCGGCCTCGCCATCAAGGGCGTGAGCGAGCGCGACCTGCCGCTGATCCTGGCCGTCACCCTCATCACCGCCGCGTGCGTCGTCATCGCGAACCTCGTGGTGGACCTGCTGTACGCGGTGATCGACCCCCGAGTGAGGCTCGCATGACGGACAAGCTGACGAAGACGGGCGCGGCGGTGGGCGAACCCGTCGCCACCGGCTCCGCCCCCTCCGACGCCTTCCTCGACGTCCGCGACCTGAAGATCCACTTCCCGACCGACGACGGTCTGGTCAAGTCGGTCGACGGCCTCAGCTTCCAGCTGGAGAAGGGCAAGACCCTCGGCATCGTGGGCGAGTCCGGCTCCGGCAAGTCGGTCACCTCGCTCGGCATCATGGGCCTGCACACGGTCGGCCAGTACGGCCGCCAGAAGGCGCGGATCTCCGGCGAGATCTGGCTCAACGGCCGCGAGCTGCTCTCAGCGGACCCGGACGAGGTCCGCCGGATGCGCGGCCGCGAGATGGCGATGATCTTCCAGGACCCGCTGTCCGCGATGCACCCGTACTACTCGGTCGGCCACCAGATCGTGGAGGCGTACCGCGTCCACAACAACGTCGACAAGAAGACGGCGAAGAAGCGGGCCGTCGAACTCCTCGACCGGGTCGGCATCCCCGAGCCCGCCAAGCGGTTCGACAACTACCCGCACGAGTTCTCCGGCGGCATGCGCCAGCGCGCGATGATCGCCATGGCGCTCGTCAACAACCCGGAACTGCTCATCGCCGACGAGCCGACCACCGCGCTCGACGTCACCGTGCAGGCCCAGATCCTCGACCTGATGCGGGACCTCCAGAAGGAGTTCGGCTCCGCGGTCGTCATCATCACCCACGACCTCGGCGTCGTCGCCGAGCTCGCCGACGACATCCTCGTCATGTACGGCGGGCGCTGCGTCGAGCGCGGCCCGGCCGAGTCCGTCTTCTACGAGCCGCAGCACCCCTACACCTGGGGCCTGCTCGGCTCGATGCCGAGGATCGACCGCGACCAGACCGACCGGCTCATCCCGGTCAAGGGCAACCCGCCCAGCCTCATCAACATCCCGAGCGGCTGCGCCTTCAACCCACGCTGCCCTTACGCGGACGTTCCCAAGGGCGGCATCACCCGCACCCAGCGGCCCGAACTGGCCCTGGCCGGAGAGCGCCACTACTCGGCCTGCCACATGTCGCAGGAGGAGCGCACCCGCATCTGGACCGAAGAGATTGCGCCGAAACTGTGAGCGACAACATGGAACCCCTGCTCAGGGTCAGCGGCCTGAAGAAGCACTTCCCCATCAGGAAGGGTCTTCTCCAGCGCCAGACCGGCGCGGTCAAGGCGGTCGACGGGATCGACTTCGAGGTCTACCCCGGTGAGACCCTCGGCGTCGTCGGCGAGTCCGGCTGCGGCAAGTCCACGATGGGCCGGCTCATCACCCGGCTCCTCGAACCCACCGACGGCACCGTCGAGTTCCAGGGCACGGACATCTCCCACCTCGGCGTCGCGGGCATGCGGCCGCTCCGCCGGGACATCCAGATGATCTTCCAGGACCCGTACGGCTCGCTGAACCCGCGCCACACGGTCGGCACGATCGTCTCCGCGCCGTTCAAGCTCCAGGGCGTCGAGCCCGAGGGCGGCGTGAAGAAGGAGGTCCAGCGCCTCCTCGGCCTCGTCGGCCTCAACCCCGAGCACTACAACCGCTACCCGCACGAGTTCTCCGGCGGCCAGCGCCAGCGCATCGGCATCGCCCGCGCGCTCGCCCTCAAGCCGAAGCTCGTCGTCGCGGACGAGCCCGTCTCCGCCCTGGACGTCTCCATCCAGGCGCAGGTGGTCAACCTCCTGGACGACCTCCAGCAGGAGCTCGGCCTCACGTACGTGATCATCGCGCACGACCTCTCGGTCATCCGCCACGTCTCGGACCGCATCGCCGTCATGTACCTCGGCAAGGTCGTCGAGCTCGCGGACCGCAAGTCGCTGTACGAGAACCCGATGCACCCGTACACCCGCGCCCTGATGTCGGCGGTCCCCATCCCGGACCCCCGCCGCAGGGGCGCCAAGAACGAGCGCATCCTCCTCACCGGCGACGTGCCCTCGCCGATCGCCCCGCCCCCGGGCTGCCGCTTCCACACCCGCTGCTGGAAGGCCACCGACCTCTGCCGGACCCAGGAGCCGCCGCTCCTCGAACTCCGTCCCGGTCAGCGTGTCGCCTGCCACCACCCGGAGAACGCGGACTCCCTGACCGTGCCCGCCGCGCGTGAGTCGGTCGAGGTGGCGATCACCCCGAAGCCGGAGCCGGTGGAGCCGGTGTCGAAGGAGCCGGTGTCGAAGGACGCGGAGCCGGAGTCGGAAGGCCCGGAGTCGGAAGGTGCCGAGCCGGTGGCGGCCGACGCCGACGCGGACGCCGACGCCGAGGCCTCCGAGCCCGCCGCCGAGGACGACGCGCCGAAGGCGTGACCTCCCGAGGCCCCCAGAGGCCCCCGGTGCCCCACGGCGCCGGGGGCCTCTGCCGTGCCCGTTCCCGTGCCCGTGCTGGTGCCCGTGCCCGTGCCCACCCGCCCGCGACGGACGGGCACAGGCCCGTGGTGGGGTGGGCGCGTGGGGTCAGAGGGACAACCGGGACAATGGGCGCGTGCTTCACGACCTGTTCAGCCCGGATGTCCAGCACGCCCTGGACCTCGTCGGCATCTTCGTCTTCGCCATCTCCGGCGCGCTCCTCGCCGTGCGCAAGAACTTCGACGTCTTCGGCATCGCCGTCCTCGCCGAGGTCACCGCGCTCGGCGGCGGTCTTTTCCGGGACCTGATCATCGGCGCGGTGCCGCCCGCCGCGTTCACCGACCTCGGGTACTTCCTGATGCCGCTGATCGCGGCGGTCCTGGTCTTCTTCCTGCACCCGGAGGTCGAGCGGACGCAGACGGCGGTGAACGTCTTCGACGCGGCGGGCCTGGGGCTGTTCTGCGTGACGGGGACGACGAAGGCGTACGACTACGGGCTCGGGCTGACGTCCTCCGCCGCGCTGGGCCTGGCGACGGCCGTCGGCGGCGGTGTGCTGCGCGACGTGCTGGCGAACGAGGTGCCGTCGCTGCTCCGCTGGGACCGGGACCTGTACGCCGTCCCGGCGATCGTGGGGGCGACGATGGTGGTGCTGTGCATCCGTTTCGACATGCTGAACGCCTTCACCAGCGGTACCGCCGTCCTCACGGCCTTCGTGCTCCGTCTGCTGGCGCTGCGCTTCCACTGGCGGGCGCCGCGCGCCTGGAACCGCCGTTCGTCCGCGCGCGAGGAGCCGGAAAAAGCTACCGCTCAGTAATGACCTGCGGTACCGTCGAAACCATGAGCACGAGCACCGAGACGAAGCACCGGGCGAGCGCCGTCGCCACCAGCGAGTTCGACCGCGACACCGCCGTCACCCGCAGGGAGCCCGGCGTCTACGACGCGGAACTCTCCGCCGGCTGGACGATCATCCACGCCGTCAACGGCGGCTACCTCCTCGCCCTGCTCGGCCGCGCCCTCGGCGACCACCTCCCGCACCCCGACCCGTTCACGATCTCGGCGCACTACCTCACGCCGTCCGTGCCGGGCCCCGCGGTGATCCGGACCGAGACGGTCCGCACCGGCCGGTCCCTCTCCACGGGCCAGGCGTCCCTCTTCCAGTACGCCGAGGACGGCACCGAGGTCGAGCGGATCCGCGTCCTCGCCTCGTACGGCGACCTCGACGCCCTCGCGGACGACGTCCGCACCAGTGCTACGCCCCCGGCGATGGCCGCGATCGAGAACTGCTTCAGCGCCGCCGACAGCCCGGCCCCGCGGATCCCCGGCTCGTCCGCCATCGCCGACCGCCTCGACCTCCGCCTCGACCCGGCCTGCGTCGGCTGGGCGGTCGGCGCCCCCTCCGGCAAGGGCGAGATGCGGGCGTGGTTCGGCCTCGCCGACGGCCGCGAGCCCGACGCGCTGTCGCTGCTGCTCACCGTCGACGCCCTGCCGCCGACCTCCTTCGAGCTGGGCCTCAAGGGCTGGACCCCGACCGTGGAACTCACCACCCACGTCCGCTGCCGCCCGGCCCCCGGTCCGCTGCGGGTCTCCATCACCACCCGCAACCTCGCCGGCGGCTTCCTCGAAGAGGACGCCGAGGTCTGGGACAGCGCCGACCGGCTCGTCGCCCAGTCCCGCCAGCTGGCCCGCGCCCCGCGCGACTGAACGCGGGACGCGGGACGCCGGACGCCGGGCGCCCCGCACGGCCGTGCCGTACCGGGCGCCCCGTACGGCCGCGCCGTGGTGGGCTCGTAGAATCGACCCACCATGGCATACCTCGACCACGCCGCGACCACGCCCATGCTGCCCGAGGCGATCGAGGCGATGACCGCCCAGCTCGCCGTCACGGGCAACGCCTCCTCCCTGCACGCCCCGGGCCGACGGGCCAGGCGGACCGTCGAGGAGGGGCGCGAGACGCTCGCCGCCGCGCTCGGCGCGCGGCCGAGCGAAGTGGTGTTCACCTCCGGAGGCACGGAGGCCGACAACCTCGCGGTGAAGGGCCTGTTCTGGGCCCGCAGGGACGCCGACCCCCGCCGCACCCGCGTGCTCGCCAGCCCGGTCGAGCACCACGCCGTCCTCGACGCCGTCGACTGGCTCGCCGCGCACGAGGGCGCCGACGTGGAGTACCTGCCGGTGGACCGGCACGGCCGGGTGCGACCCGAGGCGCTGCGCGAGGCCATCGCCCGCGATCCCGAGTCCGTCGCCCTGGCCACCGTCATGTGGGCCAACAACGAGATCGGCACCGTCATGCCGGTCCGCGAACTCGCCGATGCGGCAGCCGAGTTCGGTGTGCCACTGCACGCCGACGCCGTCCAGGCCGTCGGCCAGGTGCCGGTCGACTTCGCCGCCTCGGGCCTCGCCGCGATGACCGTCTCGGCCCACAAGATCGGCGGCCCCTACGGGATCGGCGCGCTGCTCCTGGGCCGCGAGCACACCCCCGTACCCGTGCTGCACGGCGGCGGCCAGGAACGGCACGTCCGCTCGGGGACCCTCGACGTGCCGGCGGTCGCCGCGTTCGCCGTGGCAGCCGAGCTCGCGACCGAGCGGCGCGAGGAGTTCGCCCGGGAGGTCGGCGCCCTGCGGGACGAACTCGTCGCCGCCGTCCGCGCGGTCGTCCCCGACGCGATCCTCGGCGGCGACCCCGTCGAGCGGCTCCCCGCCAACGCCCACTTCACCTTCCCCGGCTGCGAGGGCGACTCCCTGCTCCTGCTGCTCGACGCGGCCGGCATCGCCTGCTCCACCGGCTCCGCCTGCACCGCCGGCATCGCCCAGCCCAGCCACGTCCTCCTCGCCACCGGCACCGACCCGGACCTCGCCCGCGGCACCCTGCGCTTCTCCCTCGGCCACACCTCCACCCGGGAGGACGTCGCCGCGGTCGCCGAGGCGATCGGCCCGGCCGTGGAACGCGCGCGAACCGCCGGCCTCAGCTGACCGCCACGGCCGGCCCGAAGCGCGGGCCCCACCCGGCCGTAGCGCCGGCTCGCCCCCGGGCCGGCGTGGTCGCGGTCGTCGCCGCCTGCCTCGGTCGGCCTGGCGTGGTCGCCGTCGCTGCCGGCGCGCCCCGCCTCGACCTGATCGCCGCCGGCGCGTCCCCGGCGGGCCGGTCTCACGCGGTCTTCTTCGACGCCTCGCGTACGAGCTTCAGGTAGCGGTTCCAGTCCCAGTGCGGCCCCGGGTCGGTGTGGTCGGTGCCCTCGACCTCCACGTGGCCGATGATGTGCTCCCGGTCCACGGGTATCCCGTAGCGGGCGCATATGTCCGCCGTCAGCCGCGCCGACCCCGCGTACATCGCCGCGGTGAAGTCCTGCGGCCGGTCGACGAAGCCCTCGTGCTCGATGCCGATGCTGCGCTCGTTCATGTCGCGGTTGCCGGCGTGGAAGGCGACGTCGAGCTCCCGGATCATCTGCGCCACGTGACCGTCCTCGCGGACGACGTAGTGGGCGGCGGCCCCGTGCCCCGGGTTCTTGAAGACCTTCAGCGCCGTCGCGTAGCTGCCCTGGACGACGTGGATCACGACCCGGTCGATCCGGTAGTCGTCCGGCCGGTCGGCCCGGCGCCAGTTGGCCCGCGCCGCCGCCGTCCACTCCGCGCCCTTGTGGTCGAGCTCACCGTCGACCCGCTTCTTCTCCGTGCCCGGCAGCCGCCACCAGAACCGCGCGAGTTCGTCCTTGGCCAGCGCGCCGACGCCGAGCACAGCCGCCCCGCCGCCGAGCAGCACCGCGCGCCGCCCCACCCGCCTGTCGGACGCGTCCGACCCCTTGCCCTTGCTCCCCATGACACCGAGAACGCTTACTCCCGCGTCCCCGGTTCCCGGCGCCCCGTACCCTGGTAGGGCTATGACTCAGACTCCGCCCCCGCGCCCCCTCCGCGTCCTCGCCGCCATGTCGGGCGGAGTGGACTCCGCCGTCGCCGCCGCCCGTGCCGCCGAGGCGGGCCACGACGTCACCGGCGTGCACCTCGCCCTCTCCGCGAACCCGCAGTCCTTCCGTACCGGAGCCCGCGGCTGCTGCACGATCGAGGACTCGCGCGACGCGCGCCGGGCGGCCGACGTCATCGGCATCCCGTTCTACGTGTGGGACCTGGCCGAGCGCTTCCGCGAGGACGTCGTCGACGACTTCGTCGCGGAGTACGAGGCCGGCCGCACGCCCAACCCGTGCCTGCGCTGCAACGAGAAGATCAAGTTCGCGGCGCTGCTCGACAAGGCGCTCGCGCTCGGCTTCGACGCGGTCTGCACCGGCCACTACGCCACCGTCGTCCTGAACGAGGACGGCACCCGTGAACTGCACCGGGCCTCGGACGTGGCCAAGGACCAGTCGTACGTCCTCGGCGTGCTCGACGAGAAGCAGCTGGCGCACGCGATGTTCCCGCTGGGCGACACCCTCACCACCAAGGACGAGATCCGGGCGGAGGCCGAGCGGCGCGGGCTCGCCGTCGCGAAGAAGCCCGACAGCCACGACATCTGCTTCATCGCCGACGGCGACACGCAGGGCTTCCTCGCCTCCCGCCTCGGCAAGGCGGAGGGCGACATCGTCGACGAGGCCGGCAACCGCATCGGCAGCCACGAGGGCGCGTACGGCTTCACCATCGGCCAGCGCAAGGGCCTGCGGATCGGCCACCCGGCCGCGGACGGCAAGCCCCGCTACGTCCTCGACATCTCGCCCGTGAACAACACCGTCACGGTCGGCCCGGCCGAGGCCCTGGACGTCACGGCCCTCACCGCGATCAAGCCCCGCTGGTGCGGCACCGCCCCGGAGGGCCCCGGCCGCTACACCGCCCAGCTCCGCGCCCACGGCGGCGAGACCGAGGTCACCGCCTCCCTCGCCGACGGCGAACTCACCGTCACCTTCGCCGAGCCCGTCCGCGGCGTCGCGCCCGGCCAGGCCGTCGTCCTCTACGACGGCACCCGCGTGGTCGGCTCCGCCACCATCGCCACGACGGTACGCCGCACCCCGACCCCCGCGTAGGGCCGCCGGGGACGGCCCACACCCGGCGCCGCCCAGGCCCGCCGGGTGACGGCCTACACCCGGCGCCGCCCGGGCCGCCGGGGACGGCCCACACCCGCGCCGCCCAGGCCCGCCGGGGGCGGTCTACGCCGCTCCCACGGGCTCCCGGTCCTCGGTCAGGAAGTCCTCGACGACCGGGGCCAGGACGTGCGGGGCGACCTCGTGGGTCTGGCCCGTCAGGGTGCGGTGCCGGGCCCGGGGGAGGGCCGCCGTGAGGGCGCGCGCCGCCTGCCGGGTCCCCGCGGGGCTCGCGCCGCCGTCGACCACGAGCACGCGCGCGTGGACGCGGGCGAGCCGCCGCTCGGGCAGGTCGCCGACGACGGCGAGGTCGTAGGCGAGGGTGCGGGCCGACTCCGCGACGCCCGGCCGCAGCGCCGTCACCCCGGGCGCCAGCCCCGGGGACCCCGCCGAGTCCGCCAGGAACAGGTCGAGCGCCGCCGCCCGCCGCCCCTGGTCGAGCAGGGCGGCCACCCGCCGCCACCGCTCCCGCTCCCGCGCCGAGTACGGCGGCTCGTAAACGGATACCGGCCCCGCCGGCACCCCCGCGGCCACCGCGGCGAGCGCCAGTACGCCCCCCGTGCCCGTCCCGTGCAGGGCGGCGCCCGCCCCGGCCTCCCCGACGACCGCCGCCAGGTCCTCGATCTCCCGCTCCACCGCGTACGGCCCGGTGTCACCGCTCGCGCCGCGGCCCCTCCGGTCGTACGCCACGACCGAGAAGTTCCCGGCCAGGAGACCGCCGAGGACCCGCTCGCCCGCGGCCGTACCCAGCGCGCCGCTCACCAGGACGAGCGGCGGCCCGTCGCCGTACCGCTCGTACGCGATCGGCGTCCCGTCGCGTGACGTGACCCGCCCCCGGGTCCTGCTCGGCGTGGTGCTCTCCTCGTCCATGGCAGGGCAGACCGAGGACGTCACCGGAACTCATCGCCGCCCGGCGGTATTCGTCGAAGAGAAATTGAAGGCGCTGGTCAGGGCCTACGGTGGAGCGCATGAACATCTGCGTCTTCCTGTCCGCCGCCGACCTCGACGAGCGCTACACGGCCCCCGCCCGCGACTTCGCCCGCCTCCTCGGCAAGGCCGGCCACACCCTGGTCTGGGGCGGCTCCGACACCGGGCTGATGAAGGTCGTCGCCGACGGCGTCCAGGAGGGCGGCGGCCGGCTCGTCGGCGTCTCCGTCGACTTCCTCGCCCACAAGGCCCGCCCGGACGCGGACGAGATGGTCGTCGCCGCGGACCTGGCCGCGCGCAAGGCCCTGCTCCTCGCCAAGTCCGACGCGATCGTCGTCATGGTCGGCGGTACCGGCACCCTCGACGAGGCCACCGAGATCCTTGAGCTGAAGAAGCACGGCAAGCACAGCAAGCCGGTCGTCCTCCTCAACACCGCGGGTTTCTACGACGGCCTGAAGACCCAGTTCCACCGCATGGAGGCCGAGGGCTTCCTCCCGCTTCCCCTCGCCGACCTCGTCTTCTTCGCGGACGACGGCCCGACCGCCCTCGCCCACCTGGAGGAGAACATCGCCTCCCGCTGATGCGAGCATGGTGACCATGGCTACTCATGTGATCACCGGAGCCGGTTCCGGCATCGGCGCGGCCGTCGCGCGCCGCCTGCACGCGCGCGGGGACGACCTCGTGCTGCACGCGCGCGACGCGGGGCGGGCCAAGGAGCTCGCCGCGCGGTTCCCCGGCGCGCGGACGCTGGTCGGGGACCTCGCCGACCCGGACCGGCTGTCCTGGGCGTTCTCGCACCAGACCATGCCCGAACGGGTCGACAGCCTGCTGCACATCGCCGGTGTCGTCGACCTCGGCCCGATCGGCGACCTCACCCCGAAGACCTGGCACCACCAGCTCAACGTCAACCTCGTCGCCCCCGCCGAGCTGACCCGCCACCTCCTGCCCCAGCTGCGGGTCTCCCAGGGCCACGTCGTCTTCGTGAACTCCGGCGCCGGCCTCGCCGCACACGGCGAGTGGGGCGCGTACGCCGCCTCCAAGCACGGCCTCAAGGCCCTCGCGGACGCCCTGCGCCACGAGGAGCACGCCAACGGCGTGCGGGTCACCTCGGTCTACCCGGGCCGCACCGCAAGCCCCATGCAGGCGAAGGTGCACCAGCAGGAGGGCAAGGAGTACGACCCGTCGAAGTGGATCGACCCCGAGTCCGTCGCGACGGCGATCCTCACGGCCGTCGACCTGCCGCGCGACGCCGAGATCAACGACCTCACCGTCCGGCCGGGACGCTAGACATGGGCGACACGACAGGCCGCGAGACGACAGGCCGTGGGGCGACGGACCGCGAGACGGCAGGCCGCGACACGACGGGTGGCGACACGACGGACATGAGCGACACGAAGCACTGGGGCCCGGCCACCGGCGTCGGCTCCCTGCCCGGCGGCGACGCCCGCGAGGCCGCCAAGACCGCCACCGGCTCCTTCGAGGACTTCCCCTTCCTCCCCGAGCTGCCCGCCCGCGGCCCCGGCGCCGACATGATCGGCCGGACCATCGGGATGCTCGTCGACCTCTACGCGCACGTGGAGCCCAGCGGTTGGCGCATCAGCGACCGGCCCGGCCGCGACACCAAGCGCGCCCGCTCCTGGCTCGGCGAGGACCTGGACGCCCTGGAGGAGTTCACCCAGGGCTACGAAGGCCCGCTCAAGGTCCAGGCCGTGGGCCCGTGGACGCTCGCCGCCGCCCTCGAACTGCACGGCGGCGAGGCGGCCCTCGGCGACGCGGGCGCCTGCCGCGACCTCGTCGGCTCCCTCGCCGAGGGACTCCACGGCCACCTCGCCGAGCTGCGCAAGCGGGTCCCGGGGGCCAGGCTCGTCCTCCAGCTCGACGAGCCCTCGCTCACCGCCGTGCTGCGCGGCCACGTCCGCACGGCCAGCGGCTACCGCACCTACCGGGCCGTCGACCGCCAGGTCGTGGAGAGCGCCCTGCGGGACGTGATCGCCGTCCACGACGGGCCGGTCGTCGTCCACTCCTGCGCCCCCGACGTCCCCTTCGCCCTGCTGCGGCGGTCCGGTGTCGCCGGCGTCTCGTTCGACTTCGGCCTCCTCACCGAACGTGACGAGGAGCCGATCGGCGAGGCGGTGGAGGCCGGGACGAAGCTCTTCGCCGGTGTGGTGCCGTCCACTGACGGCCCGTTGTCGGACCCGGGCGGTAGCGTCATGGGTGTCAGGACGCTGTGGCGCAGGCTGGGGCTGAATCCGGGGACTCTCGCCGAGTCCGTGGTCGTCACCCCCACGTGCGGGCTCGCGGGCGCTTCGCCCGCCTACGCCCGGGCGGCGCTCGCCCACTGCGCCCGGGCGGCGAGATCGCTCGCGGACAACCCAGAGTGACCGGGTTTCGAGGTACGGGAGGACGGACGAAGGTGGCAGTCGAACAGGGGGCCCTGCCCGCCGAGGCACGGGAGAAGCACGCCGACCTCGCCGAGCAGGTCGAGGAGCACCGCTTCCGGTACTACGTGAAGGACCAGCCGGTCGTCAGCGACGGCGAGTTCGACAAGCTCCTGCGCGCGCTCGAAGCGCTGGAGGAGGAGTACCCGGAACTGCGGACTCCGGACTCGCCGACCCAGAAGGTCGCCGGGCAGTACGAGACCGAGTTCACCTCCGTCGAGCACCGGGAGCGCATGCTCTCCCTGGACAACGCCTTCGACGACGAGGAGCTGGCCACCTGGGCCGAGCGCGTCGGGCGGGACGTCGGCACCCCCGACTTCCACTACCTGTGCGAGCTCAAGGTCGACGGCCTGGCGGTCAACCTCACCTACGAGCACGGGCGGCTGACCCGCGCCGCCACCCGCGGCGACGGCCGCGCCGGCGAGGACATCACGCCGAACGTGCGGACGATCGCCGACATCCCGGACCGGCTGCGCGGCGACCGCGTCCCGGACCTCGTGGAGATCCGCGGCGAGGTCTACTTCCCGATGGAGGCCTTCGAGGGGCTCAACGCCCGTCTGGTGGAGGCCGGCGACAAGCCCTTCGCCAACCCGCGCAACGCGGCGGCCGGTTCGCTCCGCCAGAAGGACCCGAAGGTCACCGCCTCCCGCCCGCTCCACATGGTCGTCCACGGCATCGGCGCGCGCGAGGGCTTCGACATCTCCCGGCTCTCGGAGACGTACGAGCTGCTGCACGAGTGGGGGCTGCCCACGGCCCGGCACAACCGGGTGGTCGACTCGCTCGACGGGGTGCGCGAGTTCATCGCGTACTTCGGGGAGAACCGTCACTCCGTGGAGCACGAGATCGACGGGGTCGTCGTCAAGCTCGACGAGATCCCGCTCCAGGGCCGGCTCGGCTCCACGGCCCGCGCCCCGCGCTGGGCCATCGCGTGGAAGTACGCGCCGGAGGAGGTCAACACCAGGCTGGTCGACATCAAGGTCGGCGTCGGCCGGACCGGGCGCGTGACGCCGTACGCGCAGGTGGAGCCGGTGACCGTGGCCGGTTCCGAGGTCGAGTTCGCCACCCTCCACAACCAGGAGGTGGTGAAGGCCAAGGGCGTGCTGATCGGCGACACGGTCGTGCTGCGCAAGGCCGGCGACGTCATCCCGGAGATCCTCGGTCCGGTCGCCGACCTGCGGGACGGCACCGAGCGGGAGTTCGTGATGCCCGCCGAGTGCCCGGAGTGCGGGACGCCGCTGAAGGCGATGAAGGAGGGCGACATCGACCTCCGCTGCCCGAACGCCCGGACCTGCCCGGCCCAGCTGCGCGAGCGTCTCTTCTTCCTGGCCGGGCGGCAGTGCCTGGACATCGAGAACTTCGGCTCGGTGGCCGCGGCGGCGCTCACCCGGCCGCTGGAGCCGGCCGAGCCGCCGCTCGTGGACGAGGGCGACCTCTTCGACCTGACCATCGAGCAGCTGCTGCCGATCAAGGCGTACGTCCTGGACCCGGACAGCGGACTGCCCAAGCGGGACCCGAAGACCGGTGAGGAGAAGATCGTCACGGTCTTCGCCAACCAGAAGGGCGAGCCGAAGAAGAACGCCCTGGCGATGCTGGAGAACATCGCGGCGGCGAAGACCCGGCCGCTGGCCCGGTTCATCAACGGGCTCTCCATCCGGCACGTCGGGCCGGTCGCGGCCGAGGCGCTGGCCCGCGAGTTCCGCTCCCTGGAGCGGATCGAGCAGGCGACCGAGGAGGAGTTGGCGGCCGTCGACGGCGTCGGCGGGATCATCGCGGCCGCGGTGAAGCAGTGGTTCTCCGAGGAGTGGCACCGCGAGATCGTGCGCAAGTGGCGGGCCGCCGGGGTCACCCTGGAGGACGAGGGGGCCGGGGAGGAGGTGGGGCCGCGTCCGCTGGAAGGTCTCACGGTCGTCGTGACCGGCACCCTGGAGCGGTTCACCAGGGATGGCGCAAAAGAGTCGCTCCAGGGCCTCGGAGCGAAGGTGACCGGTTCCGTTTCGAAGAAGACCGACTTCGTGGTGGTCGGTGAAAACCCTGGTTCGAAGTACGACAAGGCGATGCAGCTGAAGGTTCCGGTTCTGGACGAGGAAGGCTTCTCCGTCCTGCTCGAACAGGGGCCCGAGGCGGCTCGGGAGGCCGCGGTCCCGGTCACCGGCTAGCCGCCCACCACCCCGCGGAAGGCCACCCGTTCGGCGCATACCAGATCGTTACGGGTGGCCGGGTCGCATTCGGGCAAGACAAGGAGAGCGCTGCCCGTCGGAGCCCTCGGCGGCCTAGGGTGGTGACCGTGCGTCTCGTCCCGCACGGCCGCCGGGGGCTCCGCCCCGCCGCGCGCCGGCCGGACGACGGACGGCCGCACCGCGGCCCCGCGCACACCCGACGGCACCGCCGCCTGTGAGAGGGACGGGAATGGAACCGACCGAGAGCGCCGCCCCGGTCCCACGGCCACACGGCCGTGCGGTCACTCCGGGCTTCACCTCCCGGCTGCCCGCAGCCGTGGTGGGCATCGCCGCCGTCGTGCTCGTCGTCGGGCTCCAGCAAGCCCTGAGCACAGGTCACGGCCTCTTCCCCGGCGGGGTCCCCGGCTGGTCCCTCGCCCTCCTCGCCGGCCTGATCGTCGGCCACCTGGTCGCCCTCGGCCGCGACCGCTGGTGGGGCGGCACCGGCTCCGGCGCCGCCCTCACCCTCGCCGTCCTGCTCCTGTACGGCTGGGTGCCCGCCGGCCTCGTCTCGCTGACCGTCGTCGCCCTGGTCGGCGCCGCCCGCCGGCACCGCTGGCGCCAGGGCGTGCTGCACGGCGCCGCCGACGTCCTCGGCGTGGCCGCCGCCGCCGTCGTCCTCGGCCTCTTCGGAGACGTGCCGACCGTCGAAGCGCCCTGGCAGCCCCTCGACTGGACGATCGGGGACCTCCCGGAAGTCGTCCTCGCCGCGGGCGCCTACCTCGTGGCGACCCGGCTCCTGCTGTGGTACACGCTCGCGCCCCAGGGCCGGGGCCTGCCCACCGTCGCCCGCAGCGCCCTCCTCCGCCAGGGCCTCGTCGCCGTCGCCCTGCTCGGCATCGCCCCGCTCATCTGCGTCGTCGCCGCCACCCGGCCGGTCCTCCTGCCGCTCTTCGCCGTCCCCCTCATCGCCCTCGACTCCACCCTGTGGATCGCCCGCGCCCGCGCCGAGGAGCAGCTCCGCGACCCGCTCACCGGGCTCCCCAACCGCCAATGGCTCCTGGAGCGGGCCTGGACCGCCCTGGAGGAGGCCGAGGGCGAAGGGGCCCGCGCCGCACTCGTCCTGATCGACCTCGACCGCTTCCGCTCGGTCAACGACACCCTCGGGCACCTCGCGGGCGACCGGCTGCTCCTCCAGATCGCCGAACGGCTCCGCCTCGCCCTGCCCCGCGGCGCCGAGGCCGCCCGCCTCGGCGGCGACGAGTTCGCCGTCCTGCTGCCCACCGCCGACTCCACCACCAGCGCCCAGCGCGTCGCCCGCCATCTCGTCGCCGAGCTCTCCTCCCCGCTCGACCTCGACGGGCTCACCCTCGTCCTGGAGGCCAGCGCCGGCGTCGCCGTCTTCCCCGACCACGCCCTCGACGCCGAGGGCCTGCTGCGCCGCGCCGACGTCGCCATGTACCAGGCCAAGCGGGACCGCACCGGCGTCGAGGTCTACGAGTCCAAGCGCGACTCCAACACACCCGACCGGCTCGGCCTCCTCGGCGACCTCCGCCGCGCCCTCGACGCAGGCGAGGTCGAACTCCACTACCAGCCCAAGGTCCGCTTCGACGGCCAGGTCGCCGGCCTGGAGGCGCTCGTCCGCTGGGTCCACCCCGAGCGCGGCAAGGTCCCGCCGGACGAGTTCATCGCCATCGCCGAGTCCTCCGGCCTGATGCCGCACCTCACCGAGTACGTCCTGGAGACCGCGCTCGCCCAGGTCGCCCGCTGGCGCGCCCAGGGCCTCAACGTCCCGGTCGCCGTCAACGTCTCGCCGCGCGACGTCCACACCCCCGGCTTCGCCGGCGCCGTCGCCGCCCGGCTCGCCCGCCACGGCGTCCCGGCCGGCGCGCTCCAGCTGGAGATAACGGAACACGTCCTCCTCGAAGACCCCCAGCGGGCCGCCGACACGCTCAACGGCCTCACCGGCCACGGCGTCAAGATGTCCCTCGACGACTTCGGCACCGGCTACTCCTCCCTCGTCCACCTCCGCCGGCTGCCCGTCAGCGAACTGAAGATCGACCGCTCCTTCGTCGCCCGGCTCGCCGTCGACACCGAGGACGCCGAGATCGTCCGCTGCACCGTCGACCTCGCCCACTCCCTCGGCCTCCTCGTCGTCGCCGAGGGCGTCGAGGACGACGAGACCTGGGAACGCCTCCGCGACCTCGGCTGCGACGCCGTCCAGGGCTGGCTCGTCGCCGCCGCCATGCCGCCCGTCGAAGCCACCGCCTGGCTCCTCGCCCGCGGCGAACACGGCTGGCGCCGCCCCGCCGACATCGCCGCCGAGGTCGACTTGGACCACCCTTCGGGCCAGGTCGTGCAGTGACCGACCCCGTCCGGGGGCAAACCGTTTCACGGGCAGCGGTGCGGGCCCCATAGGATTGGGCCAACACCATCAAGCTCACCCCGTGAGGATCCGCATGCCTGGCATCACGCGCGAGGAGGTCGCCCACCTCGCTCGGCTGGCGCGTCTGGAGCTGAAGGGCGAAGAACTCGACCACTTCGCCGGCCAGCTCGACGACATCATCGGCGCGGTCGCCCGCGTCTCCGAGGTCGCCGACCAAGACGTACCGCCGACCTCCCACCCGCTGCCGCTGACGAATGTCATGCGCGCGGACGAGGTCCGTCCGTCGCTCACCCCCGAGCAGGCGCTCTCCGGCGCCCCGGCCCAGGAGCAGCAGCGTTTCAAGGTGCCGCAGATCCTGGGGGAGGACTAACAGTCATGACGGACAACATCATCAAGCTCACCGCGGCCGAGATCGCCGGGAAGATCGCCGCGGGCGAGCTCACCGCGGTCGAGGTCACCGAGGCCCACCTCGCCCGCATCGAGGCCGTCGACGAGAAGGTCCACGCCTTCCTGTACGTCGACCGCGAGGGCGCCCTCGCGCAGGCCCGCGCCGTCGACGAGAAGCGCGCCCGGGGCGAGAAGCTCGGCCCGCTGGCCGGTGTGCCGCTCGCGCTCAAGGACATCTTCACCACGCTCGGCATGCCGACCACCGTGGGCTCGAAGATCCTCGAGGGCTGGATCCCGCCGTACGACGCGACCCTGGTCAAGAACCTGAAGGCCGCCGACGTCGTCATCCTCGGCAAGACCAACATGGACGAGTTCGCGATGGGCTCCTCCACGGAGAACAGCGCGTACGGTCCGACCGGCAACCCGTGGGACCTGACCCGGATCCCCGGCGGCTCCGGCGGCGGCTCCTCGGCCGCCCTCGCGGCGTACGAGGCCCCGCTCGCCATCGGCACGGACACCGGCGGTTCGATCCGCCAGCCCGCCGCCGTCACCGGCACCGTCGGCGTGAAGCCGACCTACGGAGCGGTCTCCCGCTTCGGCATGGTGGCCTTCTCGTCCTCCCTCGACCAGGGCGGGCCCTGCGCCCGTACGGTCCTGGACGCGGCCCTCCTGCACGAGGCCATCGCCGGGCACGACCCGCTCGACTCGACCTCCATCGACGCCGAGGTCCCGCAGGTCGTCGAGGCCGCGCGCAACGGCTCGGTCGCCGGCATGCGCGTCGGCGTCGTCAAGCAGTTCCGCGGCGAGGGCTACCAGGCCGGTGTCGTGCAGCGCTTCGACGAGTCCGTCGAGCTGCTCAAGGAGCTGGGTGCCGAGATCGTCGAGCTGGACTGCCCGACGTTCGACCTCGCCCTTTCGGCGTACTACCTGATCGCGCCGTCCGAGTGCTCCTCGAACCTGGCCCGCTTCGACGCCATGCGCTACGGCCTGCGGGTCGGCGACGACGGCACGCGGTCCGCCGAGGACGTCACCGCCCTCACCCGTGAGGCCGGTTTCGGCGACGAGGTCAAGCGCCGCATCATCCTGGGCACGTACGCGCTGAGCTCCGGCTACTACGACGCGTACTACGGCTCGGCCCAGAAGGTCCGCACCCTCATCACCCGCGAGTTCGAGAAGGCCTTCGAGGAGGTGGACGTGATCGTCTCCCCGACGACCCCCACCACCGCGTTCCCGATCGGCGAGCGTGCCGACGACCCGATGGCGATGTACCTCGCGGACCTGTGCACGATCCCGACCAACCTGGCCGGCAACGCCGCCATGTCGCTGCCCTGCGGCCTGGCGCCCGAGGACGGTCTGCCGGTCGGCCTGCAGATCATCGCTCCCGCCATGAAGGACGACCGTCTGTACAAGGTCGGCGCCGCCGTCGAGGCGGCCTTCGTGGAAAGGTGGGGGCACCCGCTGCTTGAGGAGGCTCCGTCGCTGTGAGTGCCATGGCAAAGAAGGCCAAGAACTTCAAGAAGTCGAAGACCGGCGTCTACGTCTCGCTGGCGACCACCGCGTTCGGTGCCATCAGCGTGGCGAAGCAGGCCAAGATGGCCCGCAACGACAACGACATGCTGCGGCTGATCGATTCCGCCGTGTCCGCCGCCGCCATCGTTACCGGCCTGGCGATCCTCTACCGGGAGCTCAAGCGCCTGGGCGACGACGACGTCCTGCTGGGCTGAGAGGGAAAGTCTCACCGTGACTGTCACTGAACTGCTGTCGTACGACGCGGCCCTCGCGGCGTTCGACCCCGTCATGGGCCTGGAGGTCCATGTCGAGCTCGGCACCAAGACGAAGATGTTCTGCGGCTGCTCGACCGAGCTGGGCGCGGAGCCGAACTCGCAGACGTGCCCGACCTGCCTCGGCCTGCCCGGCTCGCTGCCGGTCGTCAACGCGATCGGCGTCGAGTCCGCGATCAAGATCGGCCTCGCGCTGAACTGCGAGATCGCCGAGTGGTGCCGCTTCGCCCGGAAGAACTACTTCTATCCGGACATGCCGAAGAACTTCCAGACCTCCCAGTACGACGAGCCGATCGCCTTCAACGGCTACCTGGACGTCCAGCTGGAGGACGGCGAGATCTTCCGCGTGGAGATCGAGCGCGCCCACATGGAGGAGGACACCGGCAAGTCCACCCACATCGGTGGTGCGACCGGCCGCATCCACGGCGCCTCGCACTCGCTGCTCGACTACAACCGGGCCGGCATCCCGCTCATCGAGATCGTCACCAAGCCGATCGAGGGCGCGGGCGAGCGGGCCCCCGAGGTCGCCAAGGCGTACGTCGCCGAGCTGCGCGAGCTGATCCGTGCCCTGGGCGTCTCCGACGCGCGCATGGACAAGGGCCAGATGCGCTGCGACGTCAACCTGTCGCTGCGTCCGAACGGCACCAAGACGTTCGGCACCCGTTCGGAGACGAAGAACGTCAACTCGCTCCGTTCGGTGGAGCGTGCGGCGCGCTTCGAGATCCAGCGCCACGCGGCCGTGCTCACCTCCGGTGGGACGATCGTGCAGGAGACCCGACACTTCCACGAGGACGACGGCTCCACGACCTCCGGCCGCATCAAGGACAACGCCGAGGACTACCGGTACTTCCCGGAGCCCGACCTCGTCCCCGTGGCCCCGGCCCGCGAGTGGGTCGAGGAGCTCCGCAAGGGGCTGCCCGAGCTGCCGCGGGTGCGCCGCAACCGGCTGCGCGAGGAGTGGGGCGTGTCCGAGCTGGACATGCAGTCCATCCTCAACGCGGGGGCGGTCGACGCGATCGTCGCCACGATCGAGGCGGGCGCGGACGCGGCCTCGGCCCGCAAGTGGTGGATGGGCGAGCTCGCCCGGAACGCCAACGAGCAGGGTGTGTCCCTCGAAGAGCTGGCGATCACGCCGGCGGACGTGGCCCGGGTCTCGGCCCTGGTCGCCTCGGGTGACCTCAACGACAAGCTGGCCCGGCAGGTCATCGAGGGCGTTCTCGCCGGCGAGGGCACTCCGGACGAGGTCGTCGAGAAGCGCGGTCTGAAGGTCGTCTCCGACGACGGCGCGCTCGGCACGGCCGTCGACGAGGCCATCGCGGGCAACGCGGCCATCGCCGACAAGATCCGCGGCGGCAAGGTCGCCGCGGTCGGCGCCCTGGTCGGTGCGGTCATGAAGGCCACCCGTGGCCAGGCGGACGCGGCGAAGGTCAAGGACCTGATCCTGGAGAAGCTGGGCGTCACCGAGGGCTGATCCCCTCCTGGGGACCTCGTAGGAGGGCGGTACGGCTGTCGCGAGACGGCGGTACCGCCCTCTGCCCGTGTGCGGGGCGCTAGGCGAGCACCTCGTAGGTGAGCGTGTAGTCCGCGTCGTCCTCGGTGAACTTGTACTCCAGTTCTCCTTGGCCGGCATGGGAGCGGCCCGCGTAAAAGCGGCCGAGGAGGTCGTCGTCGTCCGGGGAATCGTCGTCGAAGAGTTCGACACGGGCGCGTGTGCCGAAGTCGATCAGCGGGACGGCGGACAGGTCCGCCGTGTCCCCGTTGTTCAGGCCCGGAGATTCCGCGCCCCACACCTGAACCCCGTTGACCAGCAGGCGCTGTTCGTCCTCGCCGTGGTCGTCCTCGGTCGTCGTGCAGTGGAGAGAAATCAGTCGAAGCCTCATTACCACCCCCAGCTATTCGTCGAGCAGCCTGAGTCGAGGGTAGGGGTGAATTCTCCTTTCGGGCAATGGAGCGCGGGACGCGCAATGCGGGCGCATTCTTGGTGAATTGGTGCGCCCCCGCATTCCCGAATGGACGGCGCGTAAACCGGATTGACGGTGTGTGGCCGTTCATCGCCATTTCTCCGCGGAGTCTTCTCGCCGTCACCGCGTCTCACTACCGTCCCCGGCGTACCACCCAATGGCTCGAAGGCGAACCGTTGGCCGTCGACTGGAGGTCGGTCTTGTCATCCGAGATGTCCCGCAGAAGGCTGCTCGCGCTGGGCGGAGGCGCCCTCGGCGCGGCCGCGGCAGGATCGCTGCTGCCGCCGTCGCTGCAGGAGGCGATGGCCGCGGAGCCCCCGGCCGGGGGGATGGGGGCGGTCCGGCACGTGGTGATCCTGATGCAGGAGAACCGTTCCTTCGACCACTACTTCGGCACCCTGCGCGGCGTCCGGGGTTTCGGCGACCGCAACGCCGTCGAGCTGCCCTCAGGCCGACCGGTGTTCGAGCAGCCGGCCGCGCTCGGCCGGACCGTGCTGCCCTTCCCGATCCGCGCCGCCGCCGAGGCGCAGCGCAAGGACCTCCAGTACATCGGCGACCTCGACCACTCCTGGGGCGGCGGCGCCAAGGCCTGGCGCGGCGGCTGGATGGACGGCTGGGTCTCGGCCAAGACCGCCGCCACCATGGCGTACTACGACCGGCAGGACATCCCCCTGCACTACGAGCTCGCCGACACCTTCACCGTCTGCGACGCCTACCACTCGTCGATCCACACCTCGACGAGCCCCAACCGCAACCACCTGTGGTCCGGCTGGACCGGCTTCGAGGCCGACGGCAGCCGGGCCGTCACCAACGCCGCCTACGCCGAGGGCACCCACCCCGGCTACGGCTGGTCCACCTACGCGGAGCGGCTCGAAGCGGCCGGGCGGAGCTGGAAGACGTACACCGAGTGGGAGAACTTCACCGACAACAACATCGAGTTCTTCACCACCTTCAAGGACATCGCCCGCAAGGCGCTCGCCGGGACCGGCGGGCACGCCTTCATGGAGTCGTTCTACGCCGCCGTCCGCGACACCGACGACGCCGCCGAGCGGACCAGGCTCCTCGGCCTCCTGGAGGAAGGCGTCGCCGGCCTGACCGAGGCCGAACGCTCCCTCTTCGAGCGCGGACTGCGGCGCGTCGAGTCCGGCACCCTCGCCGACGCCTTCCGCGCCGACGTCGCCGCCGGCACGCTCCCCGAGGTCTCGTACCTCGTCCCCTCCGCGATCGACAGCGAGCATCCCGGCTCCTCCTCGCCGGTCGCCTCCGCCGGCCTCGTCTACAAGGTGCTCGACGCCCTCGGCTCGCACCCGGACGTGTGGCGCCACACCGTCGTCCTGATCAACTACGACGAGAACGACGGCTTCTTCGACCACGTGCCGCCGCCGGTCCCACCCGCCGAGAACACGGACGAGCGCTGGAAGGGGCAGCCCACCGGCCTCGGCATCCGGGTGCCGCTGCTCGTCGTCTCGCCGTGGTCGGTCGGCGGCTACGTCTGCTCCGAGACCTTCGACCACACCTCCGTGATCCGATTCCTGGAGCGACTCACCGGCGTCCGGGAGCCCCAGATCACCCCCTGGCGCCGGGCCGTCACCGGCGACCTCACCTCGGCCTTCGACTTCAAGCGGGGCCGCCGGCAGCCGCCCGTGGACCGGCCGGGGCCGATCCCGCCGTTCACCGGCCGCTGGCGGCCGCAGCCCCCGGCCGTGCAGCGGATGCCGCTCCAGGAGCCCGGCGTCCGCCCGGCCCGCCCCCTGCCGTACCAGCCGGACGCCTCCGCCACGACCGGTGCCGGTTCCGTGACCGTCACGCTCGGCAACACGGGCAGGGCGAGCGCGCACTTCGCCCTCTACCCGTACGCGGGCGAGTTCGCCGTCCCGCAGCACCGGGACGTCAGGGGGACGGGGCAGTGGACCGTCCCCGTCCCGGGGGAGCGCTACCGCTTCACGATCACCGGCCCCAACGGCTTCCGCCGCGAGTTCGAGGGCCCGGCGACGGGCGGCGCCGAGGTGGCCTCGCGCATCGACCACCACGACCGTGACCTGCACATCACCGTGCGCAACACGGGTGCCGAGCGGCTGACCTTCACGATCAGGCCGCTGGGATACGTGGACGAGGACGACCTCGTCGACTGGACCAGGACCGTCACGGTGAAGCCCGGGAAGACCCGTACGGTCGTGCACTCGGCCGCCGACGCGCACGGCTGGTACGACGTCGAGGTGACCGCGCCGGACGGCTTCCGCCGCCGGTTGATGGGGCACATCGAGAACGGCCGCCCGAGCGTCTCGGGGTGACGCCCGCGGCGCGTGCGGGGGGCCGGCGACCTCGGTCCCTTATCCCCCGCACACGCCTGTGAGCATCGACACGAAAGGGACAAACGATCACGTTTGGCTGTAAGAGTGGGCGCACGTAGGTCATGCGTTCTTCTCGGGCTGTTCCCGTGCAAGATCCACGAACCACCCAGGGAGCACGTCCTTTGGCAGCCATCGCCCGATGGTGCATCCGGCACCGTCTCGTCGTCGTCCTCCTGTGGCTCCTCGCGCTCGGCGGGGTCGGCACGGGCGCGGTCATCGCCGGCAGCGCGTACTCCAACGACTACGAGGTCCCCGGCACCGAGTCGGGCCGCGCCACCGCCCTCCTCGACCAGGGCTTCCACGGCCTCGGCGGCGACAGCGACACGATCGTCTGGCACACCGACCGCGGCAGCGTCCGCGCCGACGCCGTCGAGCAGCGGATGACCGCGATGCTCGACAAGACCGCCGCGCTCCCCGGCATCGCCGCCGTCACCTCCCCGTACGGGCCCACGACGGGCCAGATCAGCGAGGACGGGCGCACCGCCTACGCCACCGTCACCTTCGACGAGCAGGCCGACGACATCCCCGAGGCCCAGGCCCGCGCCCTCGTCGACACCGCGAAGTCCGCCGCGGACGAAGGGCTCCAGGTCGAACTGGGCGGCAGCGCCGTCGCCCTCACCGAGGCGCCCGGCGGGCACATCGCCGAGGTCGTCGGCGTCGCCGTCGCGGCCGTCGTCCTCTTCCTCGCCTTCGGCTCCCTCGCCGCCTCCGCGCTCCCCATCGCCACCGCGCTCGTCAGCGTCGGCATCGCGTACTCCGGGATCGTGCTCCTCGGCCATCTGATGACCGTCGCCGACTTCGCCCCCATGCTCGGCATGCTGGTCGGCCTCGGCGTCGGAATCGACTACGCGCTCTTCATCGTCACCCGGCACCGCAAGGGCCTCAAACGCGGCCGCTCGGTCGCCGACGCGGCCGAGACCGCCGTCGCCACCACCGGCCGCGCCGTCGTCTTCGCCGGCGCCACCGTCTGCATCGCGCTGCTCGGCATGCTGATCCTGCGGCTCGGCTTCCTCAACGGCGTCGCCATCGCCGCCTCCCTCACCGTCGTCCTCACGGTCGCCGCCTCCGTCACCCTGCTGCCCGCGCTGCTCTCGTTCATCGGCCCGCGGGCGCTGTCGCGGCGCGAACGGCGGACGCTCGCCGAGCACGGCCCGCAGCCCGAGCTCCCCACCGGCTTCGCGGCCCGCTGGTCCGCCTTCGTCGAGCGCCACCCCAAGCTCCTGGGGGCCGTCGCCGTCGTCGTCATGGGCGTCCTGGCACTGCCGACCCTCTCGCTCCACCTGGGCACCTCCGACCAGGGCAACAACCCGGCCACAGCGACCACGCGGCAGGCGTACGACCTGCTCGCCGAGGGCTTCGGACCGGGCGTCAACGGGCCCCTCACCCTCGTCGCCGGGATCGACGGCGCCGACGACCGGGTCGCCCTCGACGCGCTCCCCGCCGCGCTCTCCGCCACCCGCGGGGTCGCCTCCGTCTCCCCGGTCACCTACAACAGCGCCGGCGACACGGCCGTCCTCACCGTCGTCCCCGACTCCTCGCCGCAGTCCAAGGCCACCAGCGAGCTCGTCGACCTGCTCCGCCAGGACGTCCTCCCGGAGGCGGAGGCCGGCACCTCCCTCCAGGTGCACGTCGGCGGCGTCACCGCCTCGTACGACGACTTCGCCGAGATCATCGTCGGCAAGCTCCCGCTCTTCGTCGGCGTCGTCATCGCCCTGGGCTGTCTGCTGCTCCTGCTCGCCTTCCGCTCGATCGGCATCCCGCTCAAGGCCGCCGCCATGAACGTCGCCGCCGTCGCGGCCGCCTTCGGCATCGTCGTGGCGATCTTCCAGTGGGGCTGGGGGAGCGAGCTCCTCGGCCTCGGCAGCGCCGGACCCATCGAGCCCTTCCTCCCCGTGATCATGGTCTCGGTGCTCTTCGGCCTCTCCATGGACTACCAGGTCTTCCTGGTCAGCCGGATGTACGAGGAGTGGCTGGAGACCGGAGACAACCGGCGGGCGGTCCGGGTCGGGCTCGCCGAGACCAGCCGGGTGATCAACTCCGCCGCCGTCATCATGATCTCGGTCTTCCTCGCCTTCGTGCTCTCCGGCGACCGGGTCATCGCGATGTTCGGCATCGCGCTCGCGGCGGCCGTCGCCCTCGACGCCTTCGTCCTGCGCACGCTCCTCGTCCCCGCGCTCATGCACCTGCTCGGCGGGGCGAACTGGTGGCTGCCCAAGCGCCTCGACCGCGTCCTGCCCCGGATCAGCATCGAGCCGCCCGAGTGCCGGGTGGCCGCCGACGCCCGTGCGAAGATCCCAGGGCAGCGTGTGACGGCTCCGGCCGCGGAGGAGAGGAACGACGATGTTCGCGATATCGCTGGGTGACGACGGCGCCGAGCTGCGGCCCCTGGAGCCCTGGCAGGCGGAGGAGCTCCTCGCCCACATGGACCGGGGCAGGGAGTTCATCGGGCGGCACATCGCCCTCCCCGACTTCGTCGCGGACCTCGACTCCGCCCGCGCCTACCTCACCTCGTACGCCGAGAAGGCCGCGAAGGACACCGGACGCCTCTACGGCATCTGGGCCGGGGGCACCCTCGTCGGCGGCGTCCTCTTCCGGATCTTCGACGTCGCCAACGGGACCGCCGAGGCGGGCTGCTGGCTGGAGCCGTCCGCCGCCGGGAAGGGCCTGATCACCCGGGCCTGCAAGGTCATCATCGACTGGGCGATCGAGGAGCGCGGGATCCACCGCGTCGAATGGCTCGCCTCCTCGGAGAACGGGCCGAGCATCGCCGTCGCCCGCCGCCTCGGCATGACGAAGGACGGCGTGCTGCGGGAGAACTACCTCTACCGCGGCACCCGCTCGGACACCGAGGTCTGGGCCGTCCTCGCCCCCGAATGGCGTGCGGCGAAGGCGGCGGCCGCTTCTTAAGGCCGCTCTCATGTGGGCCCCCTAGCGTGCGCCGCATGGACATCAAGACGACCGAGAAGACCGAAGAGAAGACGCCGCCGGCGGAGGCCGAGGAGGCGAGCGCCGCAACCCCCGGGGCCGGAGCCAAGGAGGCCCCCGCGGCCGACTCCGCCGAGGAAGCGCGCGACGCTTCGGACGGCGGCCGGAAGGCCGCCCCGAGCGCCGACTCGGACGACGACGGGCTCGACGACGAGGCCGCGGAGGCGGAGCCGGCCGCGGAGGCCACCGGGATCGGCGCCGGTGCCGGCGCCGTCGTCTCCGCCGCCCTCGGCGCCGTCGCGCTCACCGGCACCTGGACCGGCAAGGTCGTCTCCGAGCGCGAGACGCTCATCGGGCAGATCACCACCTCCCAGAGCGGCTCCCCGGCCCAGCAGATCTCCGAGATCTACGGCGACGCCTGGCACAGCACCGCACTGGTGAACGGCGTCTTCGCCCTGCTCGCCCTGATCGTCGCCCTCGTCGTGCTCACCCTTCCCCGGCGCCCCGGCTGGGTCCGCGCCGTCGCCGTCGCCGGCGCCGCCCTGGGCGGCCTGGGGCTGCTCCTGTCGATCGGTACCTACTTCGACCTGTTCCTGAGCCTCCCGACCGCGGGCTCCTGAGCCGGTCCAGGAGGGGCCTTGATCCGGTGCGGCAGGGGCCTTGAGCCGGTCCTGGAGGGTCCTGAGGAGGCCCGGGAGGGTCCTGAGGAGGGTCCCCACTCCGCCTAAGGCCCCCCTGGGCCCCGCCTAAGGACCCCCGTACGCCGAACATGCGGCACTCGCCCGATGTGGCCGCACCCCCTGGGAAACGAAAGTAGAGGCATCGCAAGGAGCGATACCGAAACCGAGAAGACCAGGGAGCACCCCGTGTTCGAGTACGAACTCCAGCGCATGAACCACGCCGAGCTCATCCGCCAGGCCGCCGCCGAGCGCCTGTCGCACGAGGCCGCCGAGGCCGCCGGCGCCACCCGGGGCCTGCGCCTCTTCGGCCGCCGGCACGGGAACCACGGCACGGAGGGGCAGGTGGACGGCGGCGAACGCGGCCGCTTCGTCCGGGCCGCGTGACCCCCGTATGAGCGACAACGCGGATGGTTGTGCGATGCTCGGCGCCGTGGAGACCAGGTCAGTCAGCCCCGTCTTCGTCGGCCGGGCCGGCGAACTCACCGCCCTCACCGAGGCGCTCTCCCGCGCGACCGCGGGAGAGCCCCAGGCCCTGCTCATCGGCGGCGAGGCGGGCGTCGGGAAGACCCGGCTCATCGAGGAGTTCCTCGACACGGCCTGCGACCGGGGCGCCGTCGTCGCCGTCGGCGGCTGCGTCGAACTCGGCGCCGACGGACTGCCCTTCGCGCCCTTCGCCGCCGCCCTGCGCTCGCTCCGCCGCCAGCTCCCCGACGAACTGACCGCCGCCGCCGACGGCCACGAGGGCGAACTCGCCCGCCTGCTGCCCGAACTGGGCGACCCCGGCAGCCACGAGCCCTCCGAGGAGGACTCCACCGCCCGCCTCTTCGAACTGACCGTACGGCTCCTGGAACGGCTCGCCGCCGACCGTACGATCGTGCTCGTCCTGGAGGACCTGCACTGGGCCGACACCTCCACCCGGCACCTGTTCACCTACCTCCTCCGCACCCTCCGCCGCGGCCGGATCGTGGTCGTCGCCAGCTACCGCGCCGACGACATCCACCGTCGCCACCCGCTGCGCCCCCTCCTCGCCGAACTCGACCGGCTCCGCACCATCCGCCGCATCGAACTCGCCCGCTTCACCCGCACCGAGGTGCGCCGCCAGCTCACCGGCATCCTCGCCGCCGAACCCGACCCCGGCCTCGTCGAAGAGGTCTTCGAACGCTCCGACGGCAACGCCTTCTTCGTCGAGGAGCTCGTCGTCTCCCACGAGAACGGCTGCGCCGTCGGCCAGCTCAGCGACTCCCTGCGCGACCTCCTGCTGGTCCGGGTCGAGACGCTCCCCGAAGACGCCCAGCGGGTCGCCAGGATCGTCGCCGAAGGCGGCTCCACCGTCGAGTACGACCTGCTCGCCGCCGTCGCCCGGCTCACCGAGGACGAACTCATCGAAGCGCTGCGGGCCTGCGTCGGCGCCAACATCCTGCTCGCCGTCCCCGACGGCGACGGCTACCGCTTCCGCCACTCCCTGGTCCGCGAGGCCGTCAGCGACGACCTGCTCCCCGGCGAGCGCTCCCGCATCAACCGGCACTACGCCGAGGTCCTGGAAGCCGGCCCCACGCTCGTCCGCTCCCACGAGCGCGCCACCCGGCTCGCCACGTACTGGTACCACGCGCACGTCCCGGAGAAGGCCCTCCCCGCCGTCCTCCGGGCCTCCGTCGAGACCCGCAAGCGCCACGCCTACGCCGAGCAGCTCAGCCTCCTCGAACGGGCCATGGAGCTCTGGGACAAGGTCCCCGCCGAGACGCGCGACTCCCTGCGCCCCATCGACTACGCCGACGCCTACCCCGCCTGCGGCTGCGACCCCGAGACCACCTCGCTGCGCTACCTCGACCTCCTCGCCGAGGCCGCCGTCGCCGCCCGGCTCAGCGGAGAGCGGGAGCGGGCCGCGAAGATCTGCAAGACCGCGCTCCGGATCCTCGACGGCGACGAGAGCGACCCGCTGCGCGCCGCCTGGTTCTGGACGGAGATGGCCCGGCTCCAGTCCAACCTCGGCCGGGGCGACGGCTGGCCGGAGATCGCCCGCGCCCAGGAACTCGTCAAGGGCCTCCCGCCGTCCGCCGTCCACGCCACCGTCCTGGTCGGCGCGGCCGGCTGGGGCATGCTCCGCAACCCGGGCCCCGACGCCCTCGCCGCCGCCGAACGCGCCGTCGAGTACGCGCGGTTCGTCAAGGCCGAGGCGATCGAACTGAACGCCCGGATCACCCTCGGCACCATCATGGTGTCGGCCGGCGACACCGAGGGCGGACTCGCCGCGATGGGCGAGGCGCTCGAACGGACCACCGCCCTCGGCCAGTTCCACGAGGCCGCCCGCGCCCATGTGAACCTCTCCTCCTCCATGGAGTCGCTCGGCCGCTCCCGCGAGGCCGTGGAGACGGCCACCACCGGCATCGAAATGGCCCGCTCCCGCGGCCTCGTCGACAGCGCGGGCTGGATCCGGGCCAACCTCGCCGAGTCGCTCCTCTCGCTCGGCGAGTGGGACCGCAGCAAGGAGGAGGCCGAGGTGCTGCTCCGCTCCGCCGCCGGCAGCACCAAGCCGGGCGGCACGGCCCTGCTCCAGCTCGCCCACCTCGCCACCTTCCGCGGCGAGCCGGCCAAGGCCGCCGAGCACCTCGCCGAGGCCCGCACGCGCTACGGCGCCCGCGACCCCATCCCGCAGTACACGCTGCCCGTGGCGCAGGCCGAGATCGCCGCCGCCGCGGCGGAGGGACGCCTCGCGGACGTACGGGACCTTCTCGCCACCACCGCCGCCGCCGGGTTCCCGCCCGGCACCCACCGCTACGGCTGGCCGCTCGTCCTCACCGCGGTCACCGCCGAGGCCGACAGCCGCGGACTGCCCGCCGCCGACGAGGGCCGCGCCGAGGCCCTGGCCCTCGTCCGCCGCTGCGTCCGCGTCCTCGCCGCCCCCGCCCCGATCTGGCAGGCCTACTCCCTGCAGGTGTCCGAGGAGCTCGCCCGCGCCGAGAACCGCGAGACCGCCGACCGCTGGGCCGAGGTCGTCGCCGCCTACGAGCCGCTCGAACGTCCGCACGAGCTGGCCCGCGCCCGCCACCGCCTCGCCGACGCCCTGCTCGTCGAGGGCGGCCGCCGCGAGGAGGCCGCGGCCCTGCTCCGCGAGGCGCACGCCACCGCCGTCCGGCTCGGCGCCCGCCCGCTCCGCGAGGACACGGAACTCCTCGCCGCCCGCGCCCGCCTCTCCCTCGCCGCGGAGAAGCGGGCCCCGGCAGCCCCGGCGGAGACCGGGGACGACAGCTTCGGCCTGACGCCCCGCGAACAGGACGTCCTGCGGCTGGTCGCCGTCGGCCGCACCAACCGGCAGATAGCCGAGGAGCTGTTCATCTCACCGAAGACGGCCAGCGTCCACGTCTCCAACATCCTCGCCAAGCTCGGCGTCGCCGGCCGCGGCGAGGCCGCCGCCCTCGCCCACCGCCTCCACCTCCTCGACACGTCCCTCTGACCCCGGGCGGGGAACCGGTACCGCGGACCCCGGGCGGGGAGCCGGTACCGCCCCGGCTCCGGGGAGCCGTATCGTCACGCGGCCCGAGGTCAGGTCTATCGGGCCGCGCGCCGGGTCGGCGTCCCCCGGGTCCTCCCGAGTCAGGGCCTCCCTGCGGCGCTCCTCCTCGATGTGCCTGCGCGCGGGCGCGAAGAACTCGTCCAGTCCACCGAACACGGTCACCGCCTCCTCACCTCACCTCCAGCCGGAGGATCCTGTCGTCCCCGGGCTCGGGCGTCCCCCGGGTGTCGGTCTCGCTCGTGACCAGCCAGAGCCGGTCGCCGCCCGCCGCGACCACGGTGCGCAGACGTCCGTACTCACCTGACAGGAACGCCTCCGGGTCCCCCGAACGTTCCGCTCCGGAGAGCGGCACGCGCCACAGCCGCTCGCCCCTGAGCCCGGCCATCCAGATCGCGCCCCGCGCGTACGCGATCCCGCTGGGGGAGGCCTCCGAGGTCGGCCACTGCGCCACCGGGTCCACGAACCCCGCCCGCCCGGCCCGCCCCTCTGCCTCCGGCCAGCCGTAGTTGCGCCCGGGCTCGATCAGGTTCAGCTCGTCCCAGGTGTTCTGCCCGAACTCCGCCGCCCAGAGCCGACCCTCCGCGTCCCAGGCGATCCCCTGCACATTGCGGTGGCCGTACGAATAGACCACCGACCCGGGGAACGGATTGCCCGGTGCCGGTCTGCCCTCCGGGGTCATGCGCAGGATCTTCCCGCCCAGCGAGGAACGGTCCTGGGCGAGCCCCGTCCGGCCCGTCTCGCCCGTCCCCGCGTACAGCATGCCGTCCGGTCCGAACGCGATCCGCCCGCCGTCGTGCACGAACCCCTTCGGGATGCCGGTCAGGACCGGCTGCGGCGGCCCGAGTGCGTCGCCGGCCCCGCCGCCGTACCGCATGCGCACGATGCGGTTGTCCGAGGCGGCCGTCAGATACGCGTACACCCAGCCGTCCCGGACCGCGACGCCCAGGAGCCCGCCCTCCCCGCCCGGCACGACGCCCGGCACCTCGCTGAGCACGGTCTTCGCGCCGGTCCGGCCGTCCACCCGGGTGATCGTCCGCTCGTCCCGCGAGGACACCAGCAGATCCCCGCCGGGCAGCTCGGCGACCCCCCAGGGCGACTTCAGCCCTTCGGTGAGGGTGCCCGCCACCGACACCCGCCCGCCGGCGGGCGCGGCCCCCGACCCCGAGGGCGACACGGACGGGGAGGCCGACACCGAGGCCGACGTCGGCGGAGACGCGCGCGGCCGCTCCTCGGTACCTCCCGAGGAGCAGCCGGCCACGAGGACCAGCACGGCGGCGCCCCACAGGGCCTTCACAACAGCAGGACGGCTCATGGTCCGGTCCCCTTCGACGAGTCGAGCGGCATCCCTTCACTCTTGATACACCGCTCGACCCGATCAGGTTCCCGGTCGCAACCGAGCTCCGCCCGATCAGGTCCCGGTCCCCGCCGCGCTCCGCCCGATCAGGTCCCGGCTCGCCGCCGCGCTCCCCCCCGATCAGGTCCCCGGTCGCCGCCGCGCCCCGCCCCGTTCAGTCCCAGGAGCCCCGTGGCGCCGGTAGCGCCGCGATCTCCACCAGGTCCTCTGGCGTCAGCCGCAGCCCGGCCGCCCGCGCGTTCTCCACCACCCACCGCTCCCGCTTCGCTCCCGGCACCGGCACGACGTGGGCGCCGCGGCCGAGCACCCATGCCAGCGCCACCTGCGCCGGGGTGACGTCCGCCCCGTGCCGCGCGGCCACCCGCCGCAGCCCCGCGACCAGCGGCTGGTTCGCGGCCATCATCTCCGCGGTGAAGCGGGGGTGCCGGGCGCGCGGATCGTCCGGTTCGAAGCCGCCGCCGGGGGTGAGGGTCCCGGTCAGGAAGCCGTTCCCCAGGGGCATCGCCGCCAGGAAGCCGACGCCCCGGGCCGCACACCACGGCAGCAGTCGCGCCAGCGCCTCGGGCGACCACACCGACAGCTCGGCCTGCACCGCCGCCACCGGGAAGACCTGCTGGATCCGCTCCAGTTGGCGGATCGTTCCCTCGAACCGGTCACGGCCCGCGCCGGTGGCGCCGCGGCGGGCCGACCGGGCGCCGACCGCGCACAGTCCGAGCGCCCGCACCTTGCCCGCCGACACCAGCTCGGCCATGGCGCCCCAGGTCTCCTCGACCGGCACCTCGGGGTCGGCGCGGTGCAGCTGGTAGAGGTCGATCACATCGGTCTGGAGCCGCCGCAGCGAGGCGTCGCACGCCCGACGCACGTATCCCGGCCTGCCGTTGGCGACGACGTGACCGTCGCCGACGAGCAGTCCGCACTTCGTCGAGACGAACGCCTCCGCCCGTCGCTCCTTCAACACCCGCCCCAACATGAGCTCGTTGGTGAACGGTCCGTACATGTCGGCGGTGTCGAGCAGGCTCACCCCGGCGTCAAGTGCCGCGTGCACGGCCCGCAGTGAGAGGTCCCCCCGCTGCTGCGAACGGCTGTACGCCCAGCTCATCGGCATGCACCCCAGGCCGACCGCACCCACGTCGAGCGCCGTCGCCCCGATAGTCCTGCGCTCCACCTGCCGGTACCCCTCCCTGTGCCGTCCCCCAAAGTAACCAATGGCCCGCGGGATTCTTCGCATAGCCTCCCGGTCATGAGATTCGAAGACACGGCCGCCGACGTGTGGCTTCCGGTTCCCGCGGACGAGATCGAGGGACTCCCCGCTCCGGGCGCGTCGGGCCTGAACTACCGCTTCTGGGACGGCGGGCCCGAGTTCCCCGCCGATCCGGCGCGCTGCGCCTTCTACGTGGTGCCGTACATGAAGGGGCAGGAGATCGCGGTGCGGCCGCTGGCCGCGATGACCTCGCTCCGGGCCGTGCAGACCCTGTCCGCGGGCATCGACCACGTCACGCCCGGCATCGGCCTGCTGCCGCCGGGCGTCGCCCTGTGCAACGCGAAGGGCGTCCACGAGGCCAGCACGGCCGAGCTCACGCTCGCGCTGATCCTGGCCTCGCTGCGCGGCATCCCCGGCTTCGTGCGCGGCCAGGACGCCGAGGAGTGGCGGGCCGGCTTCTACCCGGCGCTCGCCGACAAGTCCGTCCTGATCGTGGGGTACGGATCGATCGGCGCCGCCATCGAGGACCGGCTCGCACCCTTCGAGTGCGCGCGGGTGGCGCGCGTCGCGCGCTCCGCGCGCACCACGGAGCGTGGCCCGGTCCAGGCGCTCACCGATCTCCCCGCGCTCCTTCCTGAGGCGGACGTGGTCGTCCTCTCCACGCCGCTCACCCCCGCCACCACGCACCTCGCCGACGCCGGCTTCCTGGCGCGGATGAAGGACGGCGCGCTCCTGGTGAACGTCGCCCGGGGGCCGGTCGTCGACACGGCCGCGCTGCTCAAGGAGGTGGAGAGCGGCAGGATCACGGCGGCACTGGATGTCACCGACCCGGAACCGCTGCCGGCCGGGCACCCGTTGTGGCACGCTCCCGGTGTCCTGATCAGTCCCCATGTGGGAGGTTCCACGTCGGCCTTCATGCCGCGCGCGAAGCGGCTGATCGCCGGACAGCTGCGGCGGTTCGCGGCCGGTGAGGAGCTGGTCAACGTCCTGCTCACCACCGGCTGAGCGGTGGCGGGCAGGACGGGTGCCGAGGGGGCCGGACGGGTGAAGCGCGCCCCGACACGCGCCGCGCGCAAGCCCCCTGGTCGTCACTGAGAGTACTGCGACCCTGTCCCTGAGTGACGGTCCTGGTGTATCGTCCCGAAGCGGGGGACTGCGTCGAGTACGGGCTGACGCTGGGGAGCGAAGTGACGGGTCATCAGATTCCGAGGGGGGCGACGGGTGAAGCACGGCCGGATGACCGACGATCCGACGCGGCGACGCCGCCGTCGGCAAGCCTTCCACGCCTCGCCACCGGCCTCACGCGACCGGTACCGGACCAGGCCGCGCAACACCGCGCGCCCCGCGCCGCCGGACCGTCCGACACCGGACCGCACACGTCGGACACCGGACCACGCGCGTCCGACCCCGGACCGCGCGCATCGGACCCCGGACCGCACGCGTCGGAGCCCAGACCACGCGGGTCCGACCCCGGACCGCAAACGTCCGACATCGGACCGCACGCGTCCGACCCCGGACCGCGCGCGCGAGCCGGGCGGGGCGGCGCCGAGAGTCACGCTGCCGCGCTTCGTGACGCGGCTCCCGGTGACTGCCACGGGCACGCCCCCGGGGGCTCCGGCGAGCCGGCGGCGCGCCCGCACGAACCGGCCGGGTGCGGTGGTGCGACGCCGGAGGGACCGGTGAGCGCGCCCGGGGCGGTCATCACCCGCCGCCCCGTCGGCGCGGGCGGCGGCCCCGGGCACCAGGACCCCGGGCGCCCCGGCGTCGGCGCGGTCCTCGCCCAGATCGTCCTGGGGCTGATCTGCGCGGGTTACACGACCGGAGCCTCGCTGGGCTGGGGCTCCCCGCGGTTCGCGCTCTTCATGGGCGACTTCGGGCTCAGCGCCGCCGCGCTCACCGCGGCGGTCTCCTGCTTCCTCTACGGCCGCGCCCACCGCGGCAGCGCACGCCCCGCCTGGCTGCTCTTCGCCTTCTCCTCGTTCATGGCCGCCTCGGGCAACGCGGTCTGGGGCTGGTACGAGGTGGTGCTCCGCACGGAGGTGCCGGACTCCTCCGTCGCCGACCTCTTCTTCCTGCTCTTCGCGCCGCCCGCCATCGTCGGCCTCCTCGTCCTCGCCAAGAAGCCCGTCACCCGGGCCGGCTGGGTCTGCCTCGGGCTCGACGCCTGGCTCATCGGCGGGTCGCTGCTCACGCTGTCGTGGAGCCTGGCCCTCGCCCGTACGGCCCACTTCGAGGGCGAGTCCGTCGCCCAGGCCGCGCTGTCGCTCGCGTACCCGCTGCTCGACATCGTGCTCGTCAGCATGGTCCTGGTCCTGCACTTCCGGCGCTCGCAGGCGAACCGGTCGGCGACCAACACCGCCATCGCCGCGCTCGCCCTGACCGTGCTGTGCGACGCCCTGTTCACCTCGCCGCTGCTCCGCGAGAACTACGCCTCGGGCCAGCTGCTCGACGCCGGCTGGTTCGCCGGCTCCCTGCTCCTCGCCTACGCGCCCTGGGGCGTGCGCCGGCCGCCGGACACCGCGGTCGCCGCCCGCGGCCCGCTGCTCCACAGCCGTCCGGTCGCCGGGTCGCTCGCGGCCCTCACCCCGTACCTCGCCGCCGCGGTCTGCACCCTCGGCATCCTGTACAACGTCGTCGAGGGACGCAGGGTCGACCGGGTCGTCGTCCTCACCGGCTGCGCGGTGGTGCTCGCCCTCGTCGTGCGGCAGGGCATCATGCTCCTCGACAACATCGCCCTCACCCACGAACTGGCCCAGAAGGAGAACCACTTCAGGTCGCTCGTGCAGGGGTCGAGCGACGTCATCATGATCGCCGCGCCGACCGGGGTACTGCGCTACGTGAGCCCGGCCGCGACCGGGGTCTACGGGCGCGAGGCCGAGGAGCTGATCGGCTCCGAGCTGGCCTCCCTGATCCACCCCGAGGACCTCGGCGCCGTGGTCCACGAGGTCCGGCGCTTCCTGTCCGTCTCGCCCGCCGAAGAGCCCACGACGCGGATCGAGTGCCGCTTCCGCTCCGGCCGCGGCGACTGGCTCCACGTGGAGTCGACGGTCAACCGGCACCAGGGCGGCCTGATCTTCAACAGCCGGGACGTGACCGAGCGGGTCCGGCTCCAGGCCCAGCTGCAGCACAACGCCGAGCACGACCCGCTCACCGACCTGCCCAACCGGGCCCTCTTCACCCGGCGCGTCCGGCAGGCGCTGAGCGGCCGCCGCTCCTCCGACCCCGGCACCGCCGTGCTCTTCATCGACCTCGACGGCTTCAAGGCGGTCAACGACCGCCTCGGCCACCAGGCCGGCGACGACCTCCTGGTCCAGGCCGCCCGCCGCCTCCACGACTCCGTGCGGGCCGGGGACACCGCCGCCCGGCTCGGCGGCGACGAGTTCGCCGCCCTCATCCTCGGCGACGGCGGCCGCGAGCAGGCGGCCCGTGAGAACCAGGTCCAGGAGATCGCCGACCGCCTGCGGATCACGCTCTCCCAGCCGTACCGCGTCGACGGCGGCAACGAGGTGCGGGTCGCCGCCTCCATCGGCGTCGCCTTCGCCGAGCCCGGCATCGAGGCCGGCGACCTGCTGCGCAACGCCGACCTCGCCATGTACCGCGCCAAGGCCGGCGGCAAGGACCGCGTCGAGCTCTACAAGCCGCAGATGCAGGCCGAGGTGGTGCGCCGCACCGAGCTGGCCGCCCGGCTGCGCACCGCCCTCCACGACGGCGAGTTCGCCCTGCTCCACCAGCCGGTCGTCGACCTCTCCACCGGCCGGATCACCGCCGTCAGCGCCCAGGCGCGCTGGCGGTCGACCCAGGGCATCCTCTTCACCCCCGCGGAGTACCTCCGGGTCACCGACGACGGAGAGCGCACCGCCGAGCTCGGCCGCTGGCTCCTCGAGGAGGCCGTGGAGCAGGCCGCCGAGCGGGCGGGAATCGGCCACCGCACCCCGGTCTCCATCCGTCTCTCCGCCCGCCGTCTCCTGGACCGCTCGCTGCCGATGGGCTCGGTCGAGTCCCTGCTCACCCGGCACGGGCTGCCGTCCGGCTCGCTGATCATCGAACTGGCCGACAGCGACGCCAGGACCCCGCTCGACGAACTCGAACAGCGTCTGGTGGCCCTGCGCCGTCTCGGGGTGCGGATCGCGCTCGACGGATTCGGCAGCGGACACGTGGCGATCGACGCCCTGCGGAGGCTTCCGGTGGACATACTGAAGCTGGACCGGAGCCTCGTCGAGGGCGTGGTCGAGTCGGCCCGGCTCCGCAAGATCACGCGTGGTGTGCTGCGGATCGCCGCCGAGCTCGGCATGCAGACGGTCGCCGACGGGGTCGACGTGCCGGAGCAGGTCATCGCCCTGCGGGCGATGGGGTGCGGCCACGCCCAGGGCATGGCCTTCTCGGGCCCGCTCGACGAGTACCGGCTGCGCAGGGCGCTGGTCCGCGACGAGTACCCACTGCCCGGCGGGGTCCCCGTACCGGCCGGAAACCGTCGCCCGATCCGCTCAAATACTGAGACGCCCGTCCCACCCACTTGACAGTGGTGAGGGCCGAGAGGGAGGGTCAGTGCCATGCGCACCCGAATTCTCGTACTTGGAAAGCGCGTCGGCTGAAGCAGGGCCATCGACAGGCCCGGCTTAGAACGCACCCGACGCGCTCCCCTCGCTTGCCTCACGGCACGAGGGGTTTTTTGTTGCATCGACCCCTTCCGAAGTCGCTGCAAACCCCCGTAAAACACCTCGCAAAAACCCTCTGCTTCGAGAAGAGATGCTGATGACCGACCAGGCCACCGGGCACCATCCGCAGCCGCGGCCGCGTGGCGGCGCGCAGTCCGCCACCGCCGTCGAGCACGTCACGGGTGCGCAGTCCCTCATCCGTTCTCTCGAGGAAGTGGGCGCCGACACCGTCTTCGGCATTCCGGGCGGCGCGATCCTCCCCGCCTACGACCCGATGATGGACTCGAAGCGGGTGCGCCACATCCTGGTCCGGCACGAGCAGGGTGCGGGCCACGCGGCCACCGGCTACGCCCAGGCGACCGGCAAGGTCGGGGTCTGCATGGCGACCTCGGGTCCCGGCGCGACCAACCTGGTCACCCCGATCGCCGACGCGCACATGGACTCGGTCCCGCTCGTCGCGATCACCGGCCAGGTCGCCTCGAAGGCGATCGGCACGGACGCCTTCCAGGAGGCGGACATCTGCGGCATCACGATGCCGATCACCAAGCACAACTTCCTGGTCACCAAGGCCGAGGACATCCCGCGGACGATCGCCGAGGCCTTCCACATCGCGTCCACCGGCCGCCCTGGCCCGGTCCTGGTCGACATCGCCAAGGACGCGCTCCAGGCGAAGACCACCTTCAGCTGGCCGCCGCAGACCGACCTGCCCGGCTACCGCCCGGTGACCAAGCCGCACGCCAAGCAGATCCGCGAGGCCGCCAAGCTGATCTCCGCCGCCAAGCGGCCCGTCCTGTACGTCGGAGGCGGCGTCATCAAGGCCGGTGCCACCGCCGAGCTGAAGATCCTCGCGGAGCTCACCGGCGCGCCGGTCACCACCACCCTGATGGCCCTGGGCGCCTTCCCCGACAGCCACCCGCTGCACGTGGGCATGCCGGGCATGCACGGTGCGGTCACCGCCGTCACCGCGCTGCAGAAGGCCGACCTGATCGTCGCCCTCGGTGCCCGCTTCGACGACCGCGTCACCGGCAAGCTCGACAGCTTCGCCCCGTTCGCCAAGATCGTCCACGCGGACATCGACCCGGCCGAGATCGGCAAGAACCGCGCCGCCGACGTCCCGATCGTCGGTGACGCCCGCGAGGTCATCGCCGACCTGGTCCAGGCCGTCCAGGCCGAGCACAGCGAGGGCAACAAGGGCGACTACGCCGCCTGGTGGAGCGACCTGAACCGCTGGCGCGAGACGTACCCGCTCGGCTACGACCTGCCGGAGGACGGCAGCCTCTCGCCGCAGCAGGTCATCCAGCGCATCGGCCAGCTCGCCCCCGAGGGCACGATCTTCGCCGCGGGCGTCGGCCAGCACCAGATGTGGGCCGCCCACTTCATCGACTACGAGAAGCCGGCCACCTGGCTGAACTCCGGCGGCGCCGGGACGATGGGGTACGCGGTCCCCGCCGCGATGGGCGCCAAGGCCGGCATGCCGGACCGCACGGTCTGGGCGGTCGACGGCGACGGCTGCTTCCAGATGACCAATCAGGAGCTCACCACCTGCGCCCTGAACAACATCCCGATCAAGGTCGCCATCATCAACAACGGCGCCCTCGGGATGGTCCGCCAGTGGCAGACCCTGTTCTACAACCAGCGCTACTCCAACACCGTCCTGCATTCCGGCCCGGACGACGTCCAGGCGAACAAGGGCACCCGCGTCCCCGACTTCGTCAAGCTCTCCGAGGCCATGGGCTGTGTCGCCCTGCGCTGTGAGGACCCGGCCGACCTGGACAAGGTCATCGCCGAGGCCAACGCCATCAACGACCGCCCGGTCGTGATCGACTTCATCGTCCACGAGGACGCCCAGGTCTGGCCGATGGTCGCCGCCGGCACCTCGAACGACGAGGTCATGGCCGCGCGGGGCGTCCGCCCCGACTTCGGCGACGGCGAAGACGACTGAGCGAGCAGAGCGAAAAGGAAGAGACCCAGACATGTCCACCAAGCACACGCTCTCCGTTCTCGTCGAGAACACCCCCGGCATCCTCGCCCGGATCGCCGCGCTGTTCTCCCGCCGCGGCTTCAACATCGACTCCCTCGCCGTCGGCATCACCGAGCACCCCGACATCTCCCGCATCACCATCGTGGTCAATGTCGAGGACCTGCCCCTCGAGCAGGTGACCAAGCAGCTCAACAAGCTGGTCAACGTCCTGAAGATCGTCGAACTCGAGCCCAGCGCTGCGATCCAGCGCGAGCTCGTCCTGGTGAAGGTCCGCGCCGACAACGAGACCCGCTCCCAGATCGTCGAGATCGTGCAGCTGTTCCGCGCCAAGACCGTGGACGTCTCGCCCGAGGCGGTCACCATCGAGGCCACCGGTTCGAGTGACAAGCTCGACGCCATGCTCAAGATGCTGGAGCAGTTCGGCGTCAAGGAGCTCGTCCAGTCGGGCACGATCGCCATAGGGCGTGGTTCCCGGTCCATCACGGACCGGTCCCTGCGGGCCCTCGACCGCAGCGCCTGAGAGTCATCGGAGGCCGACCGCCGGTCCACCCGGCGGTCCGACTGACGAGACCCGAAAACCTTCCTCCCGCTCCCCGCCGTACGGTGGGACGCAACACCAGCACCTCAAGGAGATTCCCAGTGGCCGAGCTGTTCTACGACGCCGACGCAGACCTGTCCATCATCCAGGGCCGCAAGGTCGCGGTGATCGGCTACGGCAGCCAGGGGCACGCCCACGCGCTGTCGCTCCGTGACTCCGGTGTCGACGTCCGCGTCGGTCTCCAGGAGGGTTCGAAGTCCAAGGCCAAGGCCGAGGAGCAGGGTCTGCGCGTCGTGTCCGTCGCCGAGGCCGCGGCCGAGGCCGACCTCATCATGATCCTGACCCCGGACCCGATCCAGGCCAAGGTCTACGAGGAGTCCATCAAGGACAACCTGAAGGCGGGCGACGCGCTCTTCTTCGGTCACGGCCTCAACGTCCGCTACGGCTTCATCGAGGTGCCCGAGGGCGTCGACGTCGCCCTGGTGGCCCCGAAGGGCCCGGGTCACCTGGTCCGCCGTCAGTACGAGGAGGGCCGCGGCGTTCCGTGCATCGCCGCCGTCGAGCAGGACGCGACCGGCAACGCCTTCGCGCTGGCCCTCTCGTACGCCAAGGGCATCGGCGGCACCCGTGCGGGCGTCATCAAGACGACCTTCAAGGAAGAGACCGAGACCGACCTGTTCGGTGAGCAGGCCGTCCTCTGCGGTGGCACCGCGGCGCTGGTCAAGGCGGGCTTCGAGACCCTGACCGAGGCCGGCTACCAGCCGGAGATCGCGTACTTCGAGTGCCTCCACGAGCTGAAGCTCATCGTCGACCTCATGTACGAGGGCGGCCTGGAGAAGATGCGCTGGTCGGTCTCCGAGACCGCCGAGTGGGGCGACTACGTCACCGGCCCGCGGATCATCACCGACGCCACCAAGGCGGAGATGAAGAAGGTCCTCGCGGAGATCCAGGACGGCACCTTCGCCAAGGAGTGGATGGCCGAGTACCACGGCGGTCTGAAGAAGTACAACGAGTACAAGACCCAGGACGAGAACCACCTCCTGGAGACCACCGGCAAGGAGCTGCGGAAGCTCATGAGCTGGGTGAACGACGAGGAGGCGTAAGCCTTCGGGGGAGGGGCCGGACACAGTGTCCGGCCCCTCGCCACATCGTTGGACACCCCGTCCAACCACGGACGGGTGATCCTTCCAACGAGGCGCATGAAGTGCGCCGACACGGCACTACACTGCTCAACAACATACGCGTCAGGCCCACAGCGTCGTGCGCTTTCACGCGGCAAGCCCCCTCCACCGCCTGCGGCCGTCGGGACGGCCGTCCGCACTGGACCTGTGAGGACTCACGTGAGCTCGAAACCTGTCGTACTCATCGCTGAAGAGCTGTCGCCCGCCACCGTCGACGCGCTGGGCCCGGACTTCGAGATCCGGCACTGCAACGGCGCCGACCGCGCCGAGCTGATCCCCGCCATCGCCGATGTGGACGCGATCCTGGTCCGCTCCGCGACCAAGGTCGACGCGGAGGCCCTCGCCGCCGCGAACAAGCTCCGGGTCGTCGCCCGTGCCGGTGTCGGTCTGGACAACGTCGACGTCTCCGCCGCCACCAAGGCCGGCGTCATGGTCGTCAACGCCCCGACCTCGAACATCGTCACCGCCGCCGAGCTCGCGTGCGGTCTGCTGGTCGCCACCGCGCGTAACATCCCGCAGGCCAACACCGCGCTGAAGAACGGCGAGTGGAAGCGCAACAAGTACACGGGCGTCGAGCTGAGCGAGAAGACCCTCGGTGTCGTCGGCCTCGGCCGCATCGGCGTCCTGGTCGCCCAGCGCATGTCGGCCTTCGGCATGAAGATCGTCGCGTACGACCCCTACGTGCAGCCCGCCCGCGCCGCCCAGATGGGGGTGAAGCTGCTGGCCCTGGACGAGCTCCTGGAGGTCGCGGACTTCATCACCGTCCACCTGCCGAAGACCCCGGAGACCATCGGTCTCATCGGCGACGAGGCGCTGCACAAGGTCAAGCCCTCGGTCCGGATCGTGAACGCCGCGCGCGGCGGGATCGTGGACGAGGCGGCGCTCTACACCGCCCTCAAGGAGGGCCGGGTCGCCGGCGCGGGCCTCGACGTGTACGCGAAGGAGCCCTGCACGGACTCCCCGCTCTTCGAGCTCGACCAGGTCGTCTGCACCCCGCACCTCGGCGCGTCCACGGACGAGGCCCAGGAGAAGGCCGGTATCGCGGTCGCCCGTTCGGTGCGCCTCGCGCTCGCCGGCGAGCTGGTCCCGGACGCGGTCAACGTCCAGGGCGGTGTCATCGCCGAGGACGTGAAGCCGGGGCTGCCGCTCGCCGAGAAGCTCGGCCGGATCTTCACCGCGCTGGCGGGCGAGGTCGCGGCCCGTCTCGACGTCGAGGTGTACGGCGAGATCACCCAGCACGACGTGAAGGTGCTCGAACTCTCCGCGCTCAAGGGCGTGTTCGAGGACGTGGTCGACGAGACCGTGTCCTACGTCAACGCCCCGCTGTTCGCGCAGGAGCGCGGTGTCGAGGTGCGCCTGACGACGAGCTCCGAGTCGCCCGACCACCGCAACGTGGTCACCGTGCGCGGCACGCTGGCGAACGGCGAGGAGGTCGCGGTCTCCGGCACGCTGGCCGGCCCGAAGCACCTCCAGAAGATCGTCGCGGTCGGCGACTACGACGTGGACCTGGCGCTCGCCGACCACATGGTCGTGCTGCGCTACGAGGACCGTCCGGGCGTCGTCGGCACGGTCGGCCGGATCCTCGGCGAGGCCGGTCTGAACATCGCGGGCATGCAGGTCTCCCGCGCGGAGGAGGGCGGCGAGGCGCTCGTCGTGCTCACCGTGGACGACACGCTGCCGGCGCCGGTGCTGGCGGAGATCGCCCAGGAGATCGGCGCCACCTCGGCCCGCTCGGTCAACCTGATCTGACGCGGCTCGTCCGCGGACCGTACCCGGTCGATAGACGCTCGTCTTACACGATTGTCTAGCGGCCGGGTACAGTGCTGTCATGGGACACAAGGAAGACCTGCTCGACGGTGCCAAGCGCTGCCTCCTGGAGAAGGGGTACGGACGCACCACGGCGCGCGACATCGTCGCCGCGTCCGGCACCAACCTGGCCTCCATCGGCTACCACTACGGCTCCAAGGACGCCCTGCTCCAGCAGGCCTTCCTCGCCCTCACCGAGGAGTGGGGCGAGCAGGTCGGTCCCGCCGGCTCCGGCGAGGAGAAGCGGGAGCTGCCGGCCGACCCGTACCGGCGCTTCCACGCCGTCTGGGAGCAGGTCATCGGCGCGGCCGAGGCGAGCCGGCCGGTCTGGAAGCTCCAGACCGAGATCGTCACCCGGCTCGACGACGACGAGAAGCTGCGCGACGCCATCAAGGAGCCGCAGCGCGAGGGCCGGCTGGGCATGGCCGAGGGCTTCCTGGGCATCGACCCGGACGCCGACCCCGAGAAGGCCCGGGTCGCGGGACTGCTCTGTCAGGCCCTCGCCACCGGCGTCATGATCCAGTGGATGGTCGACCCGGAGACGGCGCCGACCGCGGACGACCTCACCGCGGGCCTCAAGGTGCTGATGGGGGAGGGCAGCTGAGGACCACCTTCGCGCGGGCGTGCTCCTCCTCGACGTACCGCAGTGCCCGTGCCGCCTGGTCCAGCGGATAGGTCCGCTCGACCACCGGGGCGATGCCGCCGCTCTCGGCGAGTTCGCGCAGCGCCGCCAGGTTCTCCCTGCGCGGCTCCGCCGTGAGGACGTGCAGCCGGCCGCCGGAGAACAAGGAGAGCAGCCGGCCCTTGAGGATCAGCCCCATCGGCCCGAAGGTGCTGCCCCCCTCGAAGACGCCGCCGCCGGACAGGACGAGCACGCCCGTGGGGGAGAGGACCCGACGGAGCTCGGACAGCGACCGGTTGCCCACCAGGTCGAACACCACGTCGTAGCGGTCCTGCCCGGCGGTGAAGTCCTCGCGGGTGTAGTCGACGACCCGGTCCGCTCCGAGTCCGAGGACCAGCGCCGCGTTCCGGGTGCTGCACACCCCCGTCACCTCGGCGCCGAAGGCCTTCGCGAGCTGGACGGCGAAGGTCCCGACGCCTCCCGAAGCCCCGTTGGTCAGCACCTTCGCGCCCGGGCGCACCTTCCCCAGGTCCCGCAGTCCCATCAGGGCGGTGTTGCCCGCCAGGGGCAGCGCCGCCGCCTGCTCGAAGGTCAGGCCGGCGGGCTTGCGCTCCGTCACCTCCTCGGAGGCGCACACGTATTCGGCGAAGGTCCCGGGGGTCTCCCCGAAGACCTCGTCGCCGGGGCGCAGCCCGGTCACCCCGGCGCCCACGGCCTCGACGCGGCCCGCGAAGTCCCTGCCCCGGATCCGCTCCTTCGGTCTTCGGAGGCCGAGGGCGAGCCGGGCCACGTAGGGGTCGCCCCGCATCAGGTGCCAGTCCGCCGCGTTCACGGCGGCGGCGTGGACGCGGACGAGCACCTCCCGCTCGCCCGGCACGGGTCGCTCGACCTCCGCGAACTCCAGCACGTCCGCCGATCCGTACCGGTCCTGCACCCACGCCTTCATGACGCCCCCTCGGCTGCTCGCCGGCCGATGCCCGCGACGCTTACGACGGTAGGGCGTCCGGCGGCGCCGGTACATCGGGGACGACCCCGACGCGGCCCTGAGGGGCCGTCAACCCGGAGGCTTAGAGCTTGGCCGACTTGAGGGACATGTGGAGCAGGAGGCGGTCCTCGCCGTCGTCGAGGTCCAGGCCGGTGAGCTGTTCGACGCGGGACAGCCGGTAGTAGAGGGTCTGGCGGTGGATGCCGAGGGCGGCCGCCGTGCGGCCCGCCTGGCCGGCGTTGTCGAGGAAGGCCTCGGCGGTGCGGGCCAGTTCGCTGTGGGCGGGGGCGAGGAGCGGGGCGACGACGGGGTCGATCTCGGGGTGGTAGAGCGCCGCGAGCAGACGGTACGGGCCGATCCCGGCCCACGCGGCGACCGGTCCGAGCGTCGGCTGCGCCGTGGCGGCCCGGGCCGCCGTGTTGGCCTCGCGCCAGGCCGCCGGGAGGTCCGCGAGGCCTCGGCGGGGGGTCGCGATGCCGGCCGGCGCGGCGCCGCGCAGCCGCTCGGCGGCGGTGCGGGCGGGGGCGAGGTCCTCGGCCGTGCGCAGCCGTACGAGGACGGCGAGGGACTCGCCCTCGGGCAGGGTGGCGACCGCCGCCGCACCGGGGACCGCGCGGATCGAGGGGGCCTCGCCGTGCCAGGGGGTCACGCAGACGAGGGTGTGCAGGCCGTCCGCGCTGGGGCCGAGGGCCGCCCTGAGGGCCGCGACGGCCATGTCGCTCTGCCAGCCGCGCCCGGCGGTCAGCACCGCGACGAACTCGCGGGAGAGGTCGGAGCCGGCGCGCTCCTCGTCGGCCAGGAGGTCGCCGATGCGGGCGGCGACGTCCATCGCGGCGGTCAGCCGCTCGGGCGGGGGACCGGGCTCCGCGTCGAGCAGCCACACGTACCCGAGGACCACACCCCGATGGCGTACGGGGAGGCAGATGCGGTCCCGGAACACCCCCGCGTCCGGGGCGGCCGGGATGCGGACCGGGCCGGTGGCCCGGGTGATGCCGAAGCCCTCGAACCAGGCGCGGACCGCCGGCGTGGACTTCCGGGTCAGGATCGATCGGGTGCGGACGGGGTCCATCGCCGTGTCGTCGTCGCTGTCGTGCGCCCCGAAGGCGATCAGCCCGAAGTCGCGGTTCTCCAGCGTGGCGGGGGCGCCGAGCAGCGCGGAGATCTCGTCGACCAGTTCTTGGTAATCGCCCTTCACGGGGCCATTCTCGCACCCCTTCAGACATGTGTATGAGATGCCGGGCACGGATGCGTGACAGCTGTCGATGGCAGAGGATCGGAGCGATCCATAGGTTTCACGGTGGTTCTCCGTGCTGTTCCCGGTTCGTTCCCTTCGTCCGGGTATGGCCCCGTTCTACTTCTGCCTTCTGGAGGTGCCCCGTGCTGGGTCCCGTGATCCTCGCCGCGTCGCGCAGCGACAAGATGCGCCGTCTCGTGTCGGCCGCCCCCGGGACCAAGCAGGTCGTCGCCCGCTTCATCGCCGGCGAGACGGTCGACGACGTCGTCCCGATCGTCTCCGAGCTGAGCGCCCGCGGCCTGGAGGTCACCCTCGACGTCGTCGGTGAGGACATCACCACCGTCGAGCAGTCGTACGCCGCCCGCGACGCCTACCTGGAGCTGGTCGGCCGCCTCAAGGAGCTGGGCCTCGGCCCCCGCGCCGAGATGTCCGTCAAGCTGTCGATGTTCGGCCAGTCGCTGGAGAACGGCCACGAGCTGGCCCTCGCGAACGTCCGCCCGGTCGTCGAGGCCGCCGCCGAGATCGGCACCACGGTCACCCTGGACGCCGAGGACCACACCACCCTCGACTCGATGTTCGCCATCCACGACGAGCTGCGGAAGTCCTTCCCGCAGACCGGCTGCGTCATCCAGGCGTACCTCTTCCGCACCGAGGACGACGCCCGCCGCCTCGCCGCGAACGGCTCCCGCGTCCGGATCGTGAAGGGCGCCTACAAGGAGCCCGCCTCCGTCGCCATCCAGGACAAGCCCGAGATCGACAAGGCGTACGTCCGGATCATGAAGATCCTGATGGACGGCGAGGGCTACCCGATGATCGGGTCGCACGACCCGCGCCTGATCTCCATCGGCCAGGAGCTGGCCCGCCGCGCCGGGCGCAAGCTGGACGAGTACGAGTTCCAGATGCTGTACGGCATCCGGAGCGAGGAGCAGAACCGTCTCGCCGCCGAGGGCCACCGCATGCGCGTCTACACCGCGTACGGCACCGACTGGTACGGATACTTCATGCGCCGCCTGGCGGAGAAGCCGGCCAACCTCCTCTTCTTCGTCCGCTCCATCCTCACCAAGGGCTGAGCCCACCTCTCACAAGGAGTCACGAGACTTATGGACGCTGTCACCCAGGTCCCCGCTCCGGTCAACGAGCCGGTGCACAGCTACGCCCCCGGCTCCCCCGAGCGCTCCCGCCTCGAGACCAAGCTCAAGGAGCTGGCCGAGAACCCGCGCGAGCTGCCGATGACCATCGGCGGCGTGAAGCGCCTCGGCGGCGGCGAGGAGTTCAAGGTCGTCCAGCCGCACAACCACAAGGCCGTCATCGGCACCTTCCGCGGTGCCACCACGCAGGACGCCCAGGACGCCGTCGACGCGGCCCTGGCCGCGGCCCCGGCCTGGCGCGCGATGGCCTTCGACGACCGCGCCGCGATCATCCTGCGCGCCGCCGAGCTGCTGGCCGGCCCGTGGCGCGAGACGCTGGCCGCGTCCACCATGCTCGGCCAGTCGAAGACCGCCCAGCAGGCCGAGATCGACACCCCGTGCGAGCTCGTGGACTTCTGGCGCTTCAACGTGGCGTACGCCCGCCAGATCCTGGCCGAGCAGCCGCCGGCGAACTCGCCGGGTGTGTGGAACCGTCTGGACCACCGCCCGCTGGAGGGCTTCGTCTACGCGATCACGCCGTTCAACTTCACGGCCATCGCCGGCAACCTGCCCACCGCCCCGGCCCTGATGGGCAACGTGGTGGTCTGGAAGCCGTCCCCGACGCAGACGCACTCCGCGGTGCTCCTCATGGAGCTGCTGGAGGAGGCCGGCCTGCCGAAGGGCGTCATCAACCTGGTGACCGGCGACGGCATCGCCGTCTCCGAGGTGGCCCTGAACCACCCCGACCTGGCCGGCATCCACTTCACCGGCTCGACCAAGACCTTCCAGCACCTGTGGAAGACGGTCGGCACCAACATCGAGAAGTACCGCTCGTACCCGCGGATCGTCGGCGAGACCGGCGGCAAGGACTTCGTCGTCGCCCACCCGAGCGCCGACCGCGCGATCCTGAAGACCGCGCTGACCCGCGGCTCCTTCGAGTTCCAGGGCCAGAAGTGCTCCGCGTCCTCGCGTGCGTACGTCCCGGCGTCCATCTGGAACGACGGCTTCAAGGAGGAGTTCGCGGCCGAGGTCGACGGCATCACCATGGGTGACGTCACCGACCTGTCGAACTTCATCGGCGCCGTCATCGACGAGCGCTCCTTCGCGAAGAACAAGGCCGCGATCGACCGTGCCGCGGCCGACCCGACCTGCACGATCGTCGCCGGCGGCACCTACGACGACTCGGTGGGCTACTTCGTCCGCCCGACCGTCATCGCCTGCACCGACCCGGAGAACGAGGTCTTCAAGGCCGAGTACTTCGGCCCGATCCTCGCGATCCACGTCTACGAGGACGACAAGTACGACGAGATGCTGACCCAGATGGAGTCGGTCTCGGACTACGCCCTCACCGGCTCGGTCATCTCCGGCGACCGTGCCGCCGCCGCGTACACGATGGAGAAGCTCCGCTTCGCCGCGGGCAACTTCTACATCAACGACAAGTCGACCGGCGCCGTCGTCGGCCAGCAGCCCTTCGGCGGCGGCCGCGCCTCGGGCACCAACGACAAGGCCGGCGCCCCCCAGAACCTGATGCGCTGGACGCTGACCCGCGCCATCAAGGAGACGCTGGTCCCGCCGACCGAGTACGGCTACCCGCACATGGGCTGACGCCCGCCCGCCGCGTGAGCGGCCCCTGATCACCGCCCCCCTCCTCTACCCCCAATCGAGGACGGGGGCGGTTCTCATGCGCCGGCCGGGCCGGGCGGGGTGTCGAACCCCCCGGCGACGCGCAGCACGCTCTTGCCGTGCGTGGCGCCCTCGCGCAGCCTGCGCACCGCGAGGCCGAGCTCGGCCGGGTCGTACTCCGCGGTGACGTCGACGGAGATCCGTCCCTCGGCCAGCAGGCCGAGCGCGCGGCGGGCGGAGTCGGCGAGGCGTTCGGGGTGCGTCCGGCTCAGCAGGGCGCCGTTGTAGGTCATCAGCGATCCGCCGTCCCCGAGCAGCGCGTCGGTGTCGGCGAGGACGGGCGCGTGGCCGCCGAGCGCGCCGTACGCGACGAGGCGTCCGTGGGGCGCGAGCGCGCGCAGCCCGGCCAGCCGGGTCGGGCCGCCGACCGGGTCGAGGACGACGTCGAACCGTTCGTCGCCGAGTCCGGCCGGGAGGTCCCCGCGCAGCAGGACCTCGTCGAAGCCGGATCCGGCCGCGTAGGCGGCCCGGCCGGCGCTCCCGGCCACGCCGACGATCCTTCCGGCACCGGCCAGCCGGGCGAACTGCGCGGCCTGGCCGCCGACGGCGCCGGCCGCGCCGTGGATCAGGACCCGGTCGCCGGCGCGCACACGGGCGACGGTGTGGACGAGGTCGTAGGCGGTCGGCGTGGACCAGCCGAAAGCCGCCGCCGTCCGCAGCGGCAGCTCGCCGACGGCGAGCGCGAGGACCGCGGGTACGACGACCACCTCGGCGTGGGCGCCGCCGGCGGTGAGCGCGGTGACGGCCTCCCCGACGCGGTTCTCGTCGACGCCCGGGCCGACCGCGACGATGTGCCCGGACGCCTCGAAGCCGGGGACGAAGGGGCGGGGCACCGGGAAGAGGCCGTCCTTGACCATCGTGTCGCCCCACTGGACGCCCGCGTAGGCCACGCGGAGCGCGACCTCGCCGGGTCCGGGTGCGGGGGTGTCGAGCTCGGTGATGCGGTATCGGTCGTCGCCGTCGAGAACGATCGCCCTCATGGAAGCAGCCTCCTGTGCTGACTCAGTATCCTGTGACAGGCCGTCGTCGGGAACGGTATGTGTGACAGGTACCTGAGTCAACACAGGATTCTGTGAATGCGGGTGCCCGGGCGCGGAAGCGAGGGAGTGAGCGCATGGCGGACATGCCCGTCGAGGAGTACCTCTGCAGCCGGATCAGGCGTGCGGAACAGGCGCTGATGGCGCACCACGAGGCCGTGCTGCGCGGGCACGGGCTGACCATGACGCAGTACACCGTGCTGCTCACCCTCTCGCGGGAGGGCGGGATGTCCGCGGCCCAGGCGGCGCGTGCCTGCGGAGTGACCCAGCAGAGCATGGCCAGCGTCGTCGCCACCATGGAGGGCAAGGGTCTCGTCCGCCGCGACCCGTCGCCCGTGCACGCCAAGGTGCAGATCGTCACGCCGACGGCCGAGGGGCTGGCCGTGCTGGACCGGGCGTACGAGGAGGTGATCGTCCTCGAGCGGGCGCTCACCGACGCGTTCACCCCCGCCGAGCACGCCGCCCTCTGCGATCTCCTCGACCGCACGACGGCGGTCCTCGTCGACCAGACGCCGCCGGCCCGGACCCGCTGACGGGGTCCGGGCCGGAAGGCCGGGCGACGCGAGCGGTCCTCACGCCTCCTTCGCGACCCGGCGGGCCAGGAAGTCGCCGATCAGGTCCGCGACGGCGGGCGCGTGGGTCTCCAGGGCGAAGTGGCCGGTGGGGAGCAGGTGGACCTCGGCGTCCGGTAGGTCGCGGCGGAAGGCCTCTGCGCCCGCCGGGACGAAGACCTGGTCGCCCTCGCCCCAGACGGCCAGGAGCGGCACCCGGCTGGTGCGGAAGTACTCCTGAAAGGCCGGGTAGAGGGCGAAGTTGGCGCCGTAGTCCGCGATGAGGCCGAGCTGGATGTCGTCCTGGCCCTCGCGGGCCATCAGCGCGGCGTCGTGGTGCCAGGCGTCGGGGCTCAGTCGGTCCCGGTAGCCCTCCGGGACACCGGTCTCGTACTGCCACCTGATGCCGTCGAGGGAGCGGATCGCGCGGACCGGCTCCTCCGTCTCGGGGGTGCGGTTCTCGATCAGGGCGAGCACCGGGGCCCAGGCCTCGGCGCCGAGGCCCTCCTCGTACGCGTTGCCGTTCTGGCTGATGATCGCGGTGACGCGCTCCGGGTGGGCGAGGGCGAGGCGCAGGCCGATCGGGGCGCCGTAGTCCTGGATGTAGAGGGCGTACCGGTCCAGGCCGATGGTCTCGGTGAACTCGGCGGTCAGTGAGGCGAGTTCGGCGAAGGTGTAGTCGAACTCGGCGGCCGAGGGGGCGGCGCTGCGGCCGAAGCCCAGGTGGTCGGGGGCGATCAGCCGGTACCTGTCGGCGAGCAGCGGGAGCAGGTCGCGGAACATGTGCGAGCTGGTGGGGAAGCCGTGCAGCAGGAGGAGCGCGGGTGCGTCGACCGGGCCCGCCTCGCGGTAGGCGATCTCGTGGCCCCGGACGGTGACGGTGCGGTGGTGGGTCGGCAGCACGGACATCCTTCTAACCCCTTAAGTGCGTGTCACTGGTTACGAGAAGACTTAAGCATGAGCTCTCTAACCTGTCAATGCGATTTAAGGGGTTAGTCCGTGGAGGGGTGGCGCTCGGATGCCACCCCGCCCCTGCCGGTCGATCAGCTCCGGCGTCCCGCCTCCACGCGGCCGCGGTCCGTCTCCAGCTTCGCGGTGAGCGCGGCCGTGACCGCGCTGCCCAGGGCGACGAAGGCCACCGCGTAGCCCGGCAGGCCGAGGGCGAAGTAGGCGAGCGAGACCACCGCGAACCAGGCGCCGAGGAGCGCCTTGCCGCGGCGGCTCAGGAACAGCCACTTCCCGGGGGTCGCCGGGACGGAGCGGCGCGCCCCGGCGGGGCCGTCGGTGGCCGCCTTGGGGCGCTTGAGGTAGCCGTACACGAGCCACTCGCCGCACAGCTCCCAGCCCTCCGGCTCCAGCTCGCCGAGGACCCGGGCGCGCCGACCGCCCTTGACGACCTCGCGGCGGTACTCCCAGGCGAGCGCGACGCCGGGGGCCCGGCGGCAGACGAACCGGCCGAGCGCGTCGAGGGACTCGACCTCCCAGCCCTGGTCGCCGTGGACGGCGAGCATCCGGCGGTCGTTGAAGACGTCGGCGGTCCACGTCCAGTGCTCCGCCGAGTCGTCCGGCTCCCCGGGGGCCGGGGCGAGGCCGCCGAGCCCTTCGGCGAACCGGGCGGCGGGCCCGAACTCGTCCTCCGGCGCGGAGCCGGTCTCCGCGAGGTGCCCGCGCAGCTCGTCGGTCGTCCGCGCGATCTGCTCCTCGGGCACGCCCGCGGCGCGCAGCGCCTCCGTCAGCTCGGCGAAATAGGCGTCGGTGGTCATGGTGCGGTTCCCCCTGCGTGCAATTGCGTCCGTACGGCCCGGTGGAACTCCGTCCAGGCCGCGCCCTCGTCCGCGAGCCGGATGCGGCCCGGGTCGGTGAGCCGGTAGTAGCGGCGTCCGGGTCCGCGCTCGGAGGCGCGGAACTCGGCCTCGACCAGGCCGGCCTGCTCCAGGCGGTTCAGTACGGGGTAGAGCGTCCCGCCCTTGATCTCGCCGAGGCCCGCCTCGGCGAGCGCCTTGGCGATCTCGTACCCGTAACTCTCTCCGTCGGTCAGGCAGGAGAGGACGAGCAGGTCGAGTACTCCCTTGAGCCAGCTGGATCTGCGGTCTGAGGCCATGGGTGTATCACAGCACTACCTAGGTAGGAATGCAATCTATATGGCGGACCCGCCTCCCGGGCGTCCGTCTCAGATAGTAGGAAGTCCGAGTAATTGTGGAGACAGATGCGGTGGCCTGCCCTAGCGTTGTAGGAGCCGAACGTCTCGCTACATCAGCGAATGGCGGCCGAGAGCGCGACGCCCCTGTGCAGGCAACCCCTGCGGCGGCGCTCCCCGCCCCTTCCGGCGCCTTCGATCACCACTGATCTCCGCACGCCCGGATCACCACTGATCTCAAGGAGTCGATCCCTCATGGCCGTTCAGACCTCCCGCCGCGTCCGCCACTCCGCCAACCGTCCCAGCGACGAGGCCCGCCAGAACGCGGCGGCAGCCCTCCAGCGTGCCCTCGACCGCCGTGACAACGGCGGCTCGACCGGTCACTGACGCGCTCCGGCGCGCCCGTTTCCGACTGTCCGTTCGTCCACATGGCGGACGGAACGTGTCAGACGATGGGACGAAGAGTAGGGTGCCGACATGTCTCACAGCATCAATCTCGCAGTCATCCCCGGCGACGGCATCGGCCAGGAGGTCGTGGCCCAGGGCCTCAAGATCCTCTCGGCCGTCCTTCCCCAGGACGTGAAGCTGGAGACGGAGGAGTACGACTTCGGCGCCCGGCGCTACCAGGCCACCGGTGAGACCCTCACCGACGCCGACCTCGACTCCCTCAAGAAGCACGACGCCATCCTGCTCGGTGCCATCGGCGACCCGTCGGTGCCGTCCGGCGTCCTGGAGCGCGGTTTCCTCCTGAAGCTCCGCTTCGCCTTCGACCACCACGTGAACCTGCGTCCGTCGAAGCTGCTCCCCGGTGTGGCCACCCCGCTCGCCGGTCAGCCCGCGATCGACTTCGTCGTGGTCCGCGAGGGCACCGAGGGTCCGTACACGGGCAACGGCGGCACCATCCGCAAGGGCACCCCGCACGAGGTCGCCACCGAGGTCTCGGTCAACACCGCGTTCGGTGTCGAGCGCGTGGTCAGGGACGCCTTCGCCCGCGCCCAGGCCCGCCCGCGCAAGAAGCTGACGCTGGTCCACAAGAACAACGTGCTGACCTTCGCCGGCCACCTGTGGACGGACATCTTCACCAAGGTCGCGGCCGAGTTCCCCGAGGTCACCACCGACTACCTGCACGTCGACGCGGCGACGATCTTCCTCGTCACCGACCCGGCCCGCTTCGACGTGATCGTCACCGACAACCTCTTCGGCGACATCATCACCGACCTCGCCGCGGCCGTCTCCGGCGGCATCGGCGTCGCCGCCTCGGGCAACATCAACCCGAGCGGTGAGTTCCCGTCCATGTTCGAGCCGGTCCACGGCTCCGCGCCGGACATCGCGGGCCAGGGCAAGGCCGACCCCACGGCCACCGTCCTCTCCGTCGCCCTCCTGCTCCGCCACCTCGGCTACGAGGCCGAGGCCGCCCGGGTCGAGGAGGCCGTCGCGGCCGACCTCACCGAGCGTGGCGACACCGTCCGCACGACGGACGAGATCGGCGACGCGCTCGCCGCGCGAGTAGCGAGCTGACCCGCGCCGACTGACGTTCCACAGCAGCCGCCGGGTCGCCTCAGCGCCCGGCGGCTGTACCTGTGCGGCCGCAGGGTGCCACCATCGAACCCTGGACCGTGTTCACCCGTTTCGTGCACCGGCCCCCACGAGCGATAATCGAACGTGGGGCCGCGGCATGCGGGCATGCTCGGACGTCCGTGTCTTCAGGACGTCAGCCGCAGACTGAGGTGTGAGCGCGGTCCGACCCACACAACCGGTGAAGGACACGCACTCATGACGACGCCCACCATCGAGCTCAAGCCCTCCTCCAGCCCGCTGTCCGACGCGGAGCGCGAGGCGATCCTGGCCAACCCGGGGTTCGGCCGCCACTTCACCGACCACATGGTCACCATCCGCTGGACCGAGGGCCGCGGCTGGCACGACGGTCAGCTCGTGCCCTACGGCCCGCTCCACCTGGACCCGGCCACCAACGTCCTGCACTACGCGCAGGAGATCTTCGAGGGCCTGAAGGCCTACCGCCGCCCCGACGGCTCCGTCGCCAGCTTCCGCCCCGACGCCAACGCGCGCCGCTTCCAGGCGTCCGCCCGCCGCCTGGCCATGCCGGAGCTGCCCGTCGAGACCTTCGTCGAGGCCTGCGACCTGCTCGTCCGGCAGGACAAGGCATGGGTTCCGGCGCACGGCGGCGAGGCCTCGCTCTACCTGCGTCCGTTCATGATCGCGACCGAGGTCGGCCTGGGCGTCCGCCCGGCCAACGAGTACCTCTTCGTCGTCATCGCCTCCCCGGCCGGCCCGTACTTCCCCGGTGGCGTGAAGCCCGTCTCCATCTGGCTCTCCGAGAACCGCGTCCGGGCCGTCCCCGGCGGCGTCGGCGACGCGAAGACCGGCGGCAACTACGCGGCCTCCCTGCTCGCGCAGGCCGAGGCGGCCACGAAGGGCTGCGACCAGGTCGCGTACCTCGACGCGGTGGAGCACAAGTGGGTCGAGGAACTCGGCGGCATGAACCTGTACTTCGTGTACGGGAACAAGCTGGTCACGCCCACCCTCACCGGCTCGCTGCTCGCCGGCATCACCCGTGACTCGCTGCTCAAGCTCGCCGCGGACCTCGGCCTCGAGCCGGAGGAGGGTCGCGTCTCCATCGACCAGTGGCAGGCCGACAGCGAGAACGGCTCCCTGACCGAGGTCTTCGCGTGCGGCACCGCCGCCGTGATCACCCCGGTCGGCACGGTGAAGTCCGAGCGGGGCGAGTGGCAGCAGTCGGGCGGCGAGCCCGGCAAGGTCACGATGAAGCTGCGCGAGGCGCTGCTCGCCATCCAGACGGGCAAGGCCGAGGACGTCCACGGCTGGATGCACGAGCTGGGCTAGTCGCTACTCGGTGGCAGCAGCCAGGGCTTCCGGGGCCGTCGCGGTCCCGGGAGCCCTGTTCGGCGTCAGTACGGCGTACAGCGCGCCGCCGACGAGCCCCGAGAGCACGAAGCTGCAGTCGATCCCGCCCGTCAGGGCGAGCAGCGGTCCCTCGTAGAGGGGCGTCGACACCCCGGCGAGGCCGACGGCCGCGCCGATCGCCCAGGAGGCGGTGGCGCGCGGGTGCCAGCCCGCCGAGAACCAGTAGATCCCGCCGCGCGAGCGGTTGTTGAAGACCTGGAGGGCCTCCGGGTCGTACGTCCCGCCGCACCGGACGTGCCCGATCAGGGTGATCACCGCCCACGGGGTGCCGATCGCGGTGAGGAGCAGGACGAACGAGGTCATCGCGGTCTGCGCGTCCGAGGCGAAGTGGCCGAGGAAGACGAAGGCCGTCGCCACCGCGGCGACCACGAGCGTGGCGTGCGCGCGGGTGGCCCTCGGCAGGATCGCGTCCAGGTCGAGCCCCATCGAGTACAGCATCAGACCGGCGTTGCCGACGGAGCCGGCCGTGGCCGCGACCAGCAGCGGCACCAGGTACCAGCCGGGCGAGGCGGCGACGAGCGGGCCCGCGTAGTCGAGCCCGCCGCGGGACGCGAGCGCGGTGAACGTGCCGAAGAGCTGGGGGACGAGCAGGCCGACGAGCAGGCCGAGACAGGTGGCCCGCCAGACCTTCCCCGGGCTGTGGCGCTCGGGGGAGACGTACCGGGTGTAGTCGCCGAGCAGCGTGATGAAGGCGACGGGTCCGCTGAGGCCCGCCGCGACGGCGGAGAGCAGCCAGGTCGGCCAGAACGAGCCGAGCAGGTACGGGGTGTCCGCCACCGGCGCCGTCGTGAAGTCCCCGGCGTAGGCGGCGATTCCGACGGCGAGCAGCACCGTCATGCCCACCGCGAGCGCCTTGCTGAGTCGGAGCAGCAGCCGGTAGCCGTACACCGCGCCGACCACCGTACAGGCGGCGAGCAGCGCGTAGACGGCGGCGTGCGCCGCCCCGCCGGTCGGCAGGCCGGTCAGCCGGGCGAGGGTCCCCACCATGACGTCGCCGCCGATCCACAGCGTCAGGGCGGTGTAGCCGAGCGAGAGCAGCAGCCCGACCACGGAACCGACGAGCCGGCCGCGTACGCCGAAGAAGGCGCCGGACGAGGTGGAGAGGTTGGTCGCGGTGCGGAGGGACACGAGCGCGAGCGGGGCGGTGACGGCGACTCCGGCGACGGTGCCGGCGACGACGGAGGTCACGGAGGCCCAGAAGCCGAGGCCGAAGGAGACCGGGAGCCAGCCGAAGACGATCACCCCCAGGCAGAGGTTGGATCCGAGCAGGATCGAGACGAGGTCGCGGGGGCCGCTGGTGCGTTCGGCCTCGGGGATGGTGTCGACTCCGCGCTGTTCTATCGGCATGAGGACTCCCTGCGGGGGCGGGGCGGGGCTGTTTTAGAGTGCCGCTCAATGTGACCTACGTCTGGCGGCCACGTCAATGCTTGGAAGCAGGCGTCTTAGCATTTAGAGTGTCGCTCAAACAGGAGGTGTAGGACGTGCGACTGACCCCCACGGAACGCGACCGGCTGCTGCTCTTCGGCGCCGCCGAGCTGGCCCGTGCCCGCCGGGCCCGGGGACTGCGGCTCAACGTGCCCGAAGCGACCGCGCTCATCGCGGACACGGTCTGCGAGGCGGCCCGCGACGGCAAGCGACTCGCCGAGGCGATCGAGGCGGCCCGCGCCGTCCTCGGCCCCGACGACGTCCTGCCCGGCGTCGCCGACGTGGTCACCGAGGTCCACGTCGAGGCCGTCTTCGACGACGGCTCCCGGCTCGCGGTCGTCACCGCCCCGATCGGCGGCGGCTCACTGGGGGCGGGCGCGCCCGGCGCGCTGCTCCCGGGACCCGGGCACCCCGCGACCGAGCCCGCCGTCCGGCTGGCCGTACGGAACACGGCGACGGTCCCGGTGAGCGTGACCTCGCACTTCCACTTCTTCGAGGCCAACCCGCGCCTCGACTTCGACCGCGCCGCCGCCTACGGCCTGCGGCTCGCCATCCCGGCCGGCGCCTCCTTCCGCTTCGACCCGGGCGGCGAGGCCGAGGTGGGACTCGTACCGATCGGCGGCGACCGCGTCGCCATCGGCTTCGCGGGCCTGGTCGACGGCCCGCTGGACGCGCCCGGCGCGAAGGAAGAGGCCCTGCGCAGAGCGCGGGCGTGCGGCTACCTGGGCGTACTGCCCGGCGAGGAGGACGACTGATGGACCCGTACGAGTACGCCTCCGTGCACGGCCCCCGCGCCGGCGACCGCGTCGTCCTGGGCGACTCCGGGCTCGTGGTCCGGGTCGAGTCCGACTCCCAGAAGCCGGGCGACGAGTTCCTCGCCGGCTTCGGCAAGACCGCCCGCGACGGGCTCCACCTCAAGGCCGCGGCCGTCCGCGAGACCTGCGACGTCGTGATCAGCAACGTCCTGGTCATCGACGCCGTGCTCGGCATCCGCAAGGTGTCCGTCGGCATCCGCGAGGGCCGTATCCACGCGATCGGACGGGCCGGCAACCCCGACACCCTCGACGGCGTCGACGTCGTCGTCGGCACCGGCACCTCGATCGTCTCCGGCGAGGGCCTCATCGCCACCGCCGGAGCCGTCGACACCCACGTCCACCTCCTGTCGCCGCGGATCATGGAGGCCTCGCTCGCCAGCGGCGTCACCACGATCATCGGCCAGGAGTTCGGCCCCGTCTGGGGCGTCGGCGTCAACTCGCCCTGGGCGCTCAAGCACGCCTTCGGCGCCTTCGACGCCTGGCCGGTGAACATCGGCTTCCTCGCGCGGGGTTCCTCCTCGGACCCGGCGCCGCTCGTCGAGGCCCTCGCCGAGGGCGGGGCCTCGGGCTTCAAGGTCCACGAGGACATGGGCGCCCACACCCGGGCCCTCGACACCGCCCTGCGGGTCGCCGAGGAGCACGACGTGCAGGTCGCCCTGCACAGCGACGGCCTGAACGAGTGCCTGTCGGTCGAGGACACCCTGCGCGTCCTGGAAGGCCGTACGATCCACGCCTTCCACATCGAGGGCTGCGGCGGCGGGCACGTCCCCAACGTCCTGAAGATGGCGGGCGTGCCGAACGTCATCGGCTCCTCCACCAACCCCACGCTCCCCTTCGGCCGCGACGCGGTCGCCGAGCACTACGGGATGATCGTCTCCGTCCACGACCTGAAGACCGACCTGCCGGGCGACGCCGCGATGGCGCGCGACCGGATCAGGGCCGGGACGATGGGCGCGGAGGACGTCCTGCACGATCTGGGCGCGATCGGGATCACCTCGTCCGACGCCCAGGGCATGGGAAGGGCCGGCGAGACCGTACGCCGGACCTTCGCCATGGCCGGGAAGATGAAGGCCGAACTCGGCCCGATGGAGGGCGACGGAGAGCACGACGACAACGCGCGCGTGCTGCGCTACATCGCCAAGCTCACGATCAACCCCGCCATCGCCCACGGCCTCGCCCACGAGATCGGGTCGATCGAGATCGGGAAGATGGCCGACCTCGTGCTGTGGCGGCCGCAGTACTTCGGCGCCAAGCCGCAGATGGTGCTGAAGTCCGGATTCCCCGCGTGGGGGGTCACGGGCGATCCGAACGCGGCCACCGACACCTGCGAACCGCTCGTCCTCGGACCGCTGTTCGGCGCGCACGGCGCCACGCCCGCCGACATCTCGGTCGCGTTTGTCGCCCAGGCCGCCGTCGACCTCGGCTCCGACGCCATGCCGACCCGCCGCCGCCGCGTCGCCGTCCGCGGCACCCGCGGCATCGGGCCCGCCGACCTCCTGCTCAACTCGCGGGTCGGCGACGTCCAGGTGGACGGCCGCACGGGCCTGGTCTCGCTCGACGGCTCCCCGATCCGCTCCGACGCGGCCGACTCCGTCTCCCTCAACCGCCTCTACTTCCTCTGACCCTCCTTAGGACACCTCATGACCTTCCGCATGCCCGCCGAGTGGATGCCGCACGAGCGCACCTGGATGGCCTGGCCCAGCACCAACCCCACCTTCACCAACGCGGAGGAGCTCGCCGAGGCGCGCGCCGCCTGGGCGTCGGTGGCGCGGGCCGTCCGCGTCTTCGAGCCGGTGACGATGGTCGTCGCCCCCGGCGACGCCGATTCGGCCGCCGCGCTCCTCGGCCCCGGGGTCGACCTCGTCGAGCGCGAGCTGGACGACGCCTGGATGCGCGACATCGGCCCCACCTTCGTCACCGACGGCACCGAACTCGCCGCCGTGGACTGGGTGTTCAACGGCTGGGGCGGCCAGGACTGGGCCCGCTGGGAGCACGACTCCAAGATCGCCCGCCATGTCGCGGACGTGGCGGGAGTACGCGTGGTGCCGTCGCCGCTGGTGAACGAGGGCGGCGCGATCCACGTCGACGGCGAGGGCACCGTCCTCCTCACCGACACCGTCCAGCTCGGCTCCGGCCGCAACCCCGAGTGGACCCGCCGGCAGGTCGAGGACGAGATCCACGCCAAGCTCGGCACGACGAAGGCGATCTGGCTCCCGCACGGCCTCTCCGGCGACTACGGCCTCTACGGCACCCAGGGCCACGTCGACATCGTCGCCGCCTTCGCCCGCCCCGGCACCGTCCTCGTCCACAGCCAGCAGGACCCGAACCACCCCGACTACGAGCGCTCCCGGCTGTACGTGAACCTCCTGCGCGGCCAGACCGACGCCCGGGGCCGCCTCCTGGAGGTCATCGAGGTACCCGCCCCGACCGTCCTCAAGGACGAGGAGGGCGACTGGGTCGACTACTCCTACATCAACCACTACCTCTGCAACGACGGCGTCGTCCTCTGCTCCTTCGACGACCCGCACGACGAGGTCGCCGCCGAGATCTTCCGCCGCCTCTTCCCCGACCGCACGGTCACCCTCGTCGACGCGCGCACGATCTTCGCCGGCGGCGGCGGCATCCACTGCATCACCCAGCAGCAGCCGAAGGTCTGACCCGGGCGGACCATGAGGTAGAACGTACGAGTGAGTCAGAGCAGCGACCCCACTCCCTCCCCTCCCCGCCGGCGCAACCAGGCCGCCCCGCCGCAGGAGGACGTGCTCGCGGCGGCGATGGACACGATCGCCGAGCGGGGGCTCGACGGGCTGACCATGGCCGGGCTCGGGCGGCAGGTGGGGATGAGCAGCGGGCACCTCCTCTACTACTTCCGCACCAAGGACGAGCTGCTGCTGCGGACCCTGGAGTGGAGCGAGGGGCGGCTCGGTGCGCAGCGGAGCGCGCTGCTTTCCCGGCCCGGGACGGCCCGCGAGCGGCTCGACGGATACGTGGACGTGTACGTGCCCGACGGGCCGCGCGACCCGCACTGGACGCTGTGGCTGGAGGTCTGGAACCGGTCGCAGGGCGCCGACGCCGACGCCCGGGCGCGCCAGGCCGCCATCGAGGGGGCCTGGCACCGGGACCTGGTCGCGATCCTGGCCGAGGGGGTGTCGCGGGGGGAGTTCCGGGCGGTCGACCCGGACCGCTTCGCCACCCGGATGAGGGCGCTGCTCGACGGCTTCAGCGTGCACGTGGCCGTGGGCATCCCGGGTACGGGTCGGGGGCAAGTCCTCGCACATGTACGGGAATTCGTCGCGGAGACCCTGCTTCCGTGAGCCCGGAGGGGGCGGCGGCGCCGCACTCGTGTGCGCCGTCGGCGTCCGCGCGGAGGCTGCCCGTATCGTGAGACCCCCGTCCCGCCGACCCGTCGCTTGTGTCAGACTTCCGGCGTGCTTGCTACCACGATGATTATCGGCAGCAGCGCGCCGGTCCGCAGTGGCCACTGAATCGCGGTACGACCCCCGCGGCAGTGGACACCGTGCCCCAGACCCGCGCGCAGACCTCTCGCACCCGCGAGGGGTTTTTTCGTTTTCCGGCCCCACCCACGCCGGAAACGGACGACGCGCGAGAATGGGGGCAAGTGGATCCAGACCTTCCGGAGCCACATCCGACAGGAGCCATCACAGTCATGACCACGGAGAACGCCGAGCGCGCGCCCCTCGACGACAGCTTCCATGTCTTCGACACGACGCTGCGCGACGGGGCGCAGCGGGAAGGCATCAACCTCACCGTCGCGGACAAGCTGACCATCGCACGGCACCTCGACGACTTCGGCGTGGGCTTCATCGAGGGCGGCTGGCCCGGCGCCAACCCGCGCGACACGGAGTTCTTCGCCCGCGCCCGGCAGGAGATCGCGTTCAAGAACGCGCAGCTCGTCGCCTTCGGCGCCACCCGCAGGGCCGGCGGCAACGCCGCCGAGGACCCGCAGGTCAAGGCGCTGCTCGACTCCGGCGCTCCGGTCGTCACCCTGGTCGCCAAGTCCCACGACCGGCACGTCGAGCTGGCCCTGCGCACCACCCTCGACGAGAACCTGGAGATGGTCCGCGACACCGTCGCCTTCCTTGCCTCCCAGGGCCGCCGCGTCTTCGTGGACTGCGAGCACTTCTTCGACGGCTACAAGGCCAACCCCGACTACGCCAAGGCCGTCGTCCGCGCCGCGCACGAGGCCGGCGCCGACGTCGTCATCCTCTGCGACACCAACGGCGGCATGCTCCCCGCCCAGATCCAGGCCGTCGTCGCCACCGTCCTCGCCGACACCGGTGCCCGCCTCGGCATCCACACCCAGGACGACACCGGCTGCGCCGTCGCCAACACCCTCGCCGCCGTCGACGCGGGCGCCACCCACGTCCAGTGCACCGCCAACGGCTACGGCGAGCGCGTCGGCAACGCCAACCTCTTCCCCGTCGTCGCGGCCCTGGAGCTCAAGTACGGCAAGAAGGTCCTCCCCGAGGGCGCGCTCGCCGAGATGACCCGCATCTCGCACGCCATCGCCGAGGTCGTCAACCTCACCCCCTCCACCCACCAGCCGTACGTCGGCGTCTCCGCCTTCGCCCACAAGGCCGGACTCCACGCCTCGGCGATCAAGGTCGACCCCGACCTCTACCAGCACATCGACCCCGAGCTGGTCGGCAACACCATGCGGATGCTCGTCTCCGACATGGCCGGCCGCGCCTCCATCGAGCTGAAGGGCAAGGAGCTCGGCGTGGACCTGGGCGGCGACCGCGCCCTCGTCGGCCGGGTCGTCGAGCGGGTCAAGGAGCGCGAGCTCCAGGGCTACACGTACGAGGCCGCCGACGCCTCCTTCGAGCTGCTGCTCCGCGAGGAGGCCGAGGGCCGGGCCCGCCGCTACTTCCGTACGGAGTCCTGGCGCGCGATCGTCGAGGACCGTCCCGACGGCACCCACGCCAACGAGGCCACGGTGAAGCTGTGGGCCAAGGGGGAGCGGATCGTCGCCACCGCCGAGGGCAACGGCCCGGTCAACGCCCTCGACCGGGCGATGCGGGTGGCGCTGGAGCGGATGTACCCGCCGCTGGCCAAGTTCGAGCTGGTCGACTACAAGGTCCGCATCCTGGAGGGCCGCCACGGCACGGAGTCCACGACCCGGGTCCTGGTCACCACCAGTGACGGCAACACCGAGTGGTCCACGGTCGGCGTCGGAGAGAACGTGATCGCCGCGTCCTGGCAGGCCCTGGAGGACGCCTTCACGTACGGACTCCTCCGGGCGGGGATCGACCCGGCCGAATAGTCCGAACAGGTTCGGTTCGCCCCCGTTCGGGTAGTTTCGAACCATGAGGACCAGGGCGATGTCCACCGGGTCGGCCCTCGCGGGGCTGGTCGTGCTCCTGCTGCTGGTCCTGGCACCCCTCGCGGGTGCCAGGGCCACGGGCGTACCCGACGCGGCCGCCGCCCTGAAGCAGGGCCCGGTCTACGTCGACCCGGGCGCCGCCGACCAGCTCTCCACGGCCGACGCGAAGGCCCTCGCGCAGAAGATCGAGGACGCGGACAAACCGCTCTTCGTGGCGGTGCTGCCGGTGAACGCCGAGTTCCCGCCCAAGGGCCTCATCGACAACCTGCGCGCCCAGACCGGGGTCGCCGGCCTGTACGCGGTGCGCCTCGGCGACCGCTTCGACGCGGGCGTCGACCCCTCCGTGATGTCCCCGGCCGCGGTGCAGAACCTCGTCACCTCCGTACGGCAGCCAGGCGTCGACGCGGCCACCGAGCTGAACGCCTTCGTCGACCAGGCCCTGCCCGCCATGCGCGGCTCCGCCCCCGCCTCCTGGGGCTCCGTCGGTGCGGACTCCGGCGTCCCGGTCGCCGGGCTCGTCACCCTCGGCGCGGTCGTCGTGGCCGGCGGCGCGGGCGCGTACGCCGTCGTCCGCCGCAACCGGCTCCGTAGGGAGGCCGAGGAGCGGGCGGCCCTCGACAGGCTCCGGGTCGTCGTCGACGAGGACATCACCGCCTTCGGCGAGGAACTGGAGCGCCTCGACTTCCACCCCGCCGAGCCCGGCTCCGACGACGCCATGCGCGGCGACTACGAACGCGCCCTCGACTCGTACGACACGGCCAAGTCCCTCATGGCCTCCGCCGCCCGCCCCCACGACGTCCGGGGCGTCACCCAGGCCCTGGAGGACGGCCGCTACTCCCTCGCCCTCCTCGCCGCCCGTCGCGAGGCCCGGCCCCTGCCCGAGCGCCGCCCGCCGTGCTTCTTCGACCCGCGCCACGGCCCCGCCGTCGACGACCGCACCTGGACCCCGTCCGGCGGAGCCCCCCGCCAGGTCCCCGTCTGCGCCGCCGACGCCTCCCGCCTCGACGACGGCCTCGACCCCCTGGCCCGTACGGTCGACACCGACGCGGGCCGCCGCCCCTACTGGGAGGCCGGCCCCGCCTACGGCCCCTGGGCCGGCGGCTACTTCGGCGGCGGCATGCTCCCCGGCCTCCTCGTCGGCACCATGCTCGGCTCCGCGCTCTCCACCCCGGCCTACGCCTCCGAGTACGGCGGCGGCGATTTCCAGGGCGGCGACTTCTCCGCCGGCGACTTCGGCGGCGGCGACTCGGGCGGCTTCGGCGGCGGCGACTTCGGTGGCGGCGGAGACTTCGGCGGGGGCGGCGGCTTCGACGGCGGCGGGTTCTAAGGGCCCTGGCCGCAAGGGCCCTGGCCACCCGGGCCCTGGCCGCCCCCCAGCGGATCTCACACCAGAGGCTTCACCGACATGAGGAGATGGCGGTGGGTCGGTTCGGGGCCGTCGGTGAGGAGCGCGCGCTGGCCGGGGCCGAGGAGGTGGAAGTGGAGGGTGGGGGCGTCCAGGGAGGTCAGGGCGTCCAGGAGGTAGCCGGGGTTGAAGGCGACCGTGAGCGACTCCGAGCCGGTGAGGGTGGCGGGGAGGAGCTGGGAGGCGACGTCGTCCCCGTAGCCCGCCTGGAGGTGGAGGCCGGTGGGGGAGAAGGCCAGCTGGACCGGGCTGTCGCCCTCCGCGACGACCGCGACCCGCTTGACGGCCTCGGTGAGCGGGGCCCGCTCGGTGATCGCGAGGGCGTGCTCGCCGAGGGTGAAGAGCTTGTCGTGGCGGGGGAGCCGGCCGTCGAGCAGCCGGGTGGTGGCGCGGGTTCCGGCGTTCTCGAAGCCGAGGGAGCCGGAGTCGAGGGCGAGGCTGGCCGGGCCGGTGCCGGCGAGGGAGCGGGCGATCTCGGTGAGTCGGCGCGCGGGGACGACCACGTCCGCGCCCTCCGCGGGAGCGCCGTCCCGCGGCTTCCACTCCAGGGTGCGGACGGCGTAGCGGTAGCGGTCGGTGGCGGCCAGGGTCATGGTCGTGCCGTCCAGGGCGAGCCGTATCCCGGTGAGGACCGGGAGGGAGTCGTCCCGGCCCGCGGCGACGGCGACCTGGGCGACGGCCGCGGCGAAGGCGTCGCCGTCGACCAGGCCGCGCACCTCGGGGAGCGCGGGTGCGGCGGGGTAGTCGTCGAGCGGCAGAAGGGAGAGACCGAAGCGGGCGTCCCCGGAGGTCACCGACAGGCGGGCGTTCTCGACGGTGAGCTCGGCGTGTCCGCGGGGGAGCACCCGGCAGATGTCGAGCAGCCGTCGCCCGAGGACCAGGACGCGGCCCTCGACCGCCGTGTCGGCCTCGACCTCGACGCGCGCGGAGGCCTCGTGGTCGAGCCCCGAGACCCACAGCCGCCCGTCCGCGGCCTCCAGGAGCAGTCCGCCGAGCACGGGCATCGGGGAACGGGTCGGCAGGACACGGGCGGCCCAGGCCACGGCATCGGTCAACACGCCGCTGTCGATACGGATTTCCATGCCGCCGACGCTAGACGCCCCCACTGACAACGGCGTTGACCTGCACGTTCGGACGCCCTTCGGATCCGGGGCGAACTCGGCGGTGCGGGACGGGAATCACCCCCCTTAGCGTTCTGTTGTTCGACGATGACAGAGCGGCATACAGGGGGAGCAGAGACATGACCGACGTCCACGGCACGGTGGAGCCCGGATTCGAGTCCGTACGGGAGGTCTTCGCGGCGGTCGCCGCCGACGAGGCGCGGGACGGCGGCGCGCAGCTCGCCGTGCACCACCGCGGCCGGCTCGTCGTCGACCTCTGGGGCGGTGACGGCGTCGACGGGGACTCGCTGCTGGCGCTCTACTCCTCCTCCAAGGGGGCCATGGCCCTGGTCACCGCACTCCTCGTCCAGGACGGCGTCCTCGACCTGGACCGCACGGTCGCCTCCTGGTGGCCCGAGTTCGCCGCCGAGGGCAAGGGCGGGCTCACCCTCCGGCGGCTGCTCGCCCACCGCTCGGGCGTGATCGGCGTGGACGGCGGCTTCTCGCTGGAGGAGCTCGCCGACGACCGCCGGATCGCCGAGCGCCTCGCGCCGCAGCGCCCCTTCTGGGAGCCGGGCACCGGCCACGGCTACCACGCCCTGGTCATCGGCGCCCTCGTCGGCGAGGTGATCCTGCGGGCCACCGGCCGGACGACCCGGGAGCTCTACGAGGAACGGGTCCGCGCCCCGTACGGGATCGACTACTACCTGGGCCTCCCGGAGGAGCTCGAACCCCGCTTCCGTCCGGCCCTGCCGCTGCTGCCCACGCCTGACGAGGCGGCGTTCCTGGCGGCGAACCCGATCGCCCCCGAGAGCCTCATGGGCGTCGCCTTCGACCTCAACGCGGACCCGCCGCTCGACAACGTGGAGTACGGCAACGCCCCCGCCGTACGGGCGAAGGCGCCGCTCTCCGGCGGCGGCGTCGGCACCGCGCGCGGCCTCTCGCGGATGTACGCGACGATCGCCGGCGAACTCGACGGCCGGCCGCCGCTCCTCGGCCCCGGCATCCTGGCCGAGTTCGCCCGGATCCACTCCCGGGGCACCGACCTGGTGACCGGCGAGGACAACGCCTTCGGCCTCGGTTTCGTCCCGCTGGCCACCCGCTACCCCTCGCTCTCCCCCGCCGCCGTCGGCCACAGCGGCGCCCCCGGCTCGCAGGCCTTCGCCGACCCGGCGACCGGCCTCGCGTACAGCTACGCCCGCCGCCGCTTCGGCTTCATGGCGGGCCCGGGCGCGGCCGAGAACGACCGCCTGGTCCAGGCGGTCGTCGAGGCGGCCGCGAAGTCCGCCTGACGGGGCCCGGGGCCGCGGCCCCGGAAACGCCGAGCGCCCGCCTTCCGCTGCAGCGGAGGGCGGGCGCGCTCGTGTGTCCGGAGGTGCGGACGGGGCCCGAGAGGGCCGGGGGTCAGGCGGCGTTCTTGATCGCGGAGATGTCGAAGTTCAGCTTGACCTTGTCGCTGACCATGACGCCACCGGTCTCCAGGGCCGCGTTCCAGGTGAGGCCCCACTCGGAGCGCAGGATCTCGGCGGAGCCCTCGAAGCCGACGCGCTCGTTGCCGTAGACGTCCGTGGCGGTGCCGTTGAACTCCAGGTCGATGGCGAGCGGCTTGGTGACGTCCTTGATGGTGAGGTCGCCGGTGATCCGGTACTTGTCGCCGCCCAGCTGCGCGGCCTCGGTGGAGCGGAAGGTCATGAGCGGGAACTGCTCGGCGTCGAAGAAGTCGCCGCTGCGCAGGTGGCCGTCACGGTCGCCGATGCCGGTGTCGATGGAGGCGATCTTGACGTCGATGGCGGCGGTGGAGGCGCCCGGGTTCGCGCCGTCGAGCTTCAGCGCGCCCTCGTGCTCCGCGAAGGTGCCGCGGACGTTGGTGACCATCGCGTGGCGGACGGTGAAGCCGATGCTGCTGTGCGCCGGGTCGATGCTGTACTCGCCGGTCAGGCCGGCCAGGGCGGGGTCCACCGGGAGGGTGGCGACGGCGACGGCGGACTCGTTGCTCTTGCGGTTGAAGAGGCCCATGACATGCTCCTTGTCGGTGTTTGTTGAAGCTTCAACGAGAACGACTGTAGCCCTATTCCGTTCAACTTTCAACATCTATGGAGAACGTTCACCCGGAAGGCGTCAGGACGGCGCCGACGCCCTCTGGCGGACGCGCGTAGAACTACGGCACCATCTCCCTGCGCGACGAGCACCACCTGCACACCGTCCCCATCCGTCACGGTCACCAGCAGGAGGCAACCCCCGTGAAGCTCCGCTCCGTCCTCACCGCACTCGCACTCGTCCTCGGCGCCCTCTTCGCCCCGGGATTCGGCGCCCTCTCCAGCGCCACCGACGCCCACGCGGTCACCAAGATCAGCCACGCCACCGCGACCTCGATGTTCCGGGCCTCCGGCATCACCTGGTCCTCGTCCGGCGGCTGCTCCGACCGGTACAACTCCACCTGCACGTCCTTCGAGCAGCTCAACCTCGCCACCGCCCAGGGCGCCCAGACCCTCAAGAGCGCCAGCGGCTGCGCCCTCAACATCACCGGCGGCACCGAGACCGGGCACGCGAGCGGCACGTACTCGCACTGGAACGGCTACAAGCTCGACTTCGCCAAGTACACCTGCATCGGGAGCTACATCAAGAACACGTTCACCTACATCGGGCTCCGCGGCGACGGAGCCCCGCAGTGGAAGTCCGGCGCCGGCAACGTCTACGCCGACGAGGGCAACCACTGGGACGTGACCTTCTACAACTGCGGCGGCTGCTGACCCCGGCAGCTCTCAAGAAGCCCCCTTCGGCGGTCACTTGGACTAACCGAAGGGGGTTCTTGGACTGGAGGGGCCCGCGCGGCGCGATCTCGTTGACGGTGCCTCCGAGGCGCGGCTGACTGGTCCGCATGTCCTTCCCCCTCTCGTCCAGACTCCGTGCGGCCTGCGCGCTCGCGGCGGCGTCGGCCACCGTGCTCGCCCTGCCCGGGCCGGCGCTCGCCGAGGTCGCCGCGGTCGCCGACGCCCCGGCGGCCACCGCCACCGCGGCGTCCGCCGTCATCGGCTCCGACCTGCTCTCCGTCGCCGTCGCCGAGGACTTCCCCCGCGTCCTCGCGTACACCGACCGCGCGACCGGCGCCCGCCTCCTCGGCAGTACGGCCCCGGTCACCCAGGTGGTCCTCAACGGCACCGGCCACGCCGTCCAGGCCAAGGGCGCCCCCGTCCTGACGCCCACGTCCGCCGCCTACACGCTCACCTTCCCCGACCTGCCCGGCGTCGAGATCGACGCGCTCCTGGGCGTGGCCGGCCGGACCACCACCTTCCGGGTGACCGCGGTCCGCGACACCGAGGCCTTCCGGGTCGGCACCCTCGACATACCCGGCCACGACCTGGTGTCCGTCGGCTCGTCCGACGGCGGCGCCGCCACCGCCTTCACCCGGCTGGACCCGGACTCCACCCGTACCGCCGACGTCTTCGCCCAGGTCACCGACGCCACCGCCGCCGAGGCGAACCCCGTCGGCGCCAGCTACGCGATCGTCAGCACCGGACGGCTGGCCGCCGCCGTCGAGTCCAACTCCAGCTACGACAAGCCCGCCGGCGCGTCAGCCCGCGACGGCGCCCGCTTCTGGCACCAGGCCCGCAGGACCGGCACCGAGACCCGCGTCGGCGTCTGGTCCGGCCAGTGGACCTACCGGGGAGCCGGCGCCCCGCGGCCCGAGAGCGGCGACGGCCTGCCCTGGGCCAAGGTCGTCGTCACCCCCGACGCCAACGCGGACGGCACCACCGACTGGCAGGACGGCGCGGTCGCGTTCCGGACCATCGGGATCAAGGCCCCCGGCAGCGACGCGACCCCGGACCGGGTCGTCGCCCACATCCCGTTCAACTTCGCCTCCCAGGCCACCCACCCCTTCCTGCGCACCCTCGACGACGTCAAGCGGATCTCGCTCTCCACCGACGGGCTCGGCCAGTTCGCCCTGCTCAAGGGCTACGGCTCCGAGGGCCACGACTCCGCCCATCCCGACTACGGCGGCAACTACAACAAGCGGGCCGGCGGTCTCGGCGACCTCAACACCCTCCTCAGGGAAGGCGGCAAGTGGGGCGCCGACTTCGGCGTCCACGTGAACGCCACCGAGGCGTACCCCGAGGCGAGGAACTTCAGCGAGACCCTCGTCGACCGGACGAAACCCGGCTGGAACTGGCTCAACCAGAGCTACTACGTCGACCAGCGCCGGGACGTCAACAGCGGCGACCTCGCCCGCCGCTTCCAGCAGCTCCGCGACGAGACCGACCCCCACCTGTCGACGCTGTACATCGACGTCTACTACACCCACGGCTGGATCGCCGACAAGACGATGCGGGCCGTCCAGGACCAGGGCTGGAACGTCGCCACCGAGTGGTCCGAGAAGTTCGAACGGGCCTCCCTCTGGTCCCACTGGGCCAACGACCTCGACTACGGCGGCGCCACCAACAAGGGCCTCAACTCGCGGATCGTCCGCTTCATCCGCAACGGCGAGAAGGACGTCTGGAACGACCACCCGGTCCTCGGCCAGACCGCCCTCGTCGACTTCGAGGGCTGGACCGGCGAGACCGACTGGAACGCCTTCTCCGCCAACATCTGGCAGCGCAACCTCCCCGCCAAGTACCTCCAGCGGCAGGAGATCACCCGCTGGGACGGCGACGACATCACCTTCACCGGCGGCGTCCGCGGCACCGTCGAGAACGGCCGCCGCACCTTCTACGAGAACGGCCGCAAGGTCCTCGACGGCGACAGCTACCTGCTCCCCTGGGACGGCGGCGAGAAGCTCTACCACTACGCGAAGGCCGGCGGCACGACCAATTGGGCCGTCCCCGCGGGAGTCCGCTCGTACACCGTCTACAAGCTCACCGACAACGGCCGCGTGCGGACCGCGACCGTGCGGCCCGTGAACGGGCGCGTCACCCTCGACGCCGTCGCCGGACAGCCCTACGTCCTCTACCCCGCCGCGGCCCCCGCGCAGACCGCCCCGCGATGGGGCCAGGGAACCCCGGTGAAGGACCCGGGCTTCAACGACGCGGGGCTCGGCGCCTGGACCAAGGCCGGCACCGTCACCCGGGACACCGACGCCCAGGGCCGCAACAGCGCCGCCCTCACCGGCACCGCCACCGCCTCCGTCCGCCAGCGGATCACCGGCCTCGTCCCCGGCGCGCGGTACACCGCTTCCGCCCTGATCGAGGTCGAACCCGGCGCCACCCGGCCCACCACCCTCTCCATCGGCGGGAAGGCCGTCACGGTCGAGCGGTCCTCCGTCGATAACCACGTCGCCGCCTCCGACTGGAACGGCACCCGCCTCCAGCGCGCCAAGGTCACCTTCACCGCGCCGGCCGACGGCACCACCCCGCTCCGGATCGAAGCCGCGGGCGGCAGCGCGGCGACGGTCAGGATCGACGACGTGCGGATCGTGGCCAACGACCCCGCCGCCCGGGCCGGGACCGCGGTCTACGAGGACTTCGAGGCCGTCGACCAGGGCTGGGGCCCCTTCCTCAAGGGCGACGCCGGCGGCACGACCGACCCGCGCACCCACATCGCCCAGCTCCACGCCCCCTACACCCAGGCCGGCTGGAACGGGAAGGCCGTCGACGACGTCCTCGGCGGCGCCGAGTCCCTCAAGTCGCACGACGAGAACAGCGGCCTCGTCTACCGGACCGCCCCCTGGACCGTCCCGATGAAGGACGGCCACCGCTACCGCGTGGAGTACGACTACCAGTCGAGCCACGCGGGCGCGTACGAGTGGATCACCGGCTACGACCGCACGAACGGCACCGGGACGGCCGTCGAGACCCGCCGCACGCCGATCGGGCAGCAGCGGACCACCGGGCACTTCGCCGAGACCGTCACGGCCGGCTGCGGCGACACCTGGACCGGACTCCGCAAGCGGGGCGACGCCCCCGACGGCGCCGACTTCGTCCTCGACGCCTTCACCGTCACCGACCTCGGCCCGGCCGCCGAGCGCGCCGCCTGCGGCACGCTCACCGTCGCCGCGCCCGAGACCCTGGAGCCCGGCCGCCCCCACGAGGTCACGGCCACCTTCGGCAACGACGAGGCCGCCGACGCCACGGGGGCGCTCGCCGCCCTCACCCTCCCCGCCGGCTGGACCGCCGAGCCGGCCGCGCCGGTCGCCCTCGGCACGGTCGCGCCCGGCGCGAAGGCCACCGCCACCTGGCGGGTGACACCCCCGGTGGACGCCGCCTACCGGCCGTACACGCTCGGCGCCGAGCTCACGTACGCCGTCGGCGGAGGCGCCCGGACGCTGACCCAGGCCACCACCGTCCGCACCCTGCCCCCGCCGCCCACCGCCGACAGCTGGGCGAGCGACCTCGACTGGACCTCGGCCACCAACGGCTGGGGGCCCGTCGAGCGCGACCTCTCCAACGGCGAGACCGGCACCGGCGACGGCTCCCCGCTGCGCATCGGGGGAGTGGCGTACGCCAAGGGGCTGGGCACCCACGCCCCCGCCCGGGTCCGCTACTACCTCGGCGGCCGGTGCACCTCGCTCACCGCCGAGGTCGGCGTCGACGACGTCCAGACCAGCCGCGGCAGCGTCCGGTTCACCGTTCTCGCCGACGGCACCGAGAAGGCGAAGTCCCCGGTTCTGAAGGCTGTCGACAACGCCTGGCCGCTCACCGCGGACCTCACCGGTGCCTCGTACGTCGACCTCGTGGTCGACGACGGCGGTGACGGCAACGGCAACGATCACGCCGACTGGGGGAACGCGCGCTTCCACTGCGCGGACTGAGCCCACCCCGGCGCCCGGAAGGCGTTATGGTCAGGCGGTCGCTCTCCCGGTCACCGGGGAGTGATCGCCTTTCCGTCTTTCCCGTCTATGTGGGACCCCTACAAACACAGGGGGTACCTGGCTGTCGACTCGGCCGGGGCAGGTGATGGTTCTGTCCAGCCCCACCAGGATTCGACACGGGAGACTGTACGGAGTCGACGGCGGAGTTTTCTCGGGTGACTTCGTAGGGTCGGTACATGACCGTTGTGGACCAGATCCCGAGCGAGCCCGCTGACGCCCGTGGCCGAGTGGCCGAGCTGCACGTCCTGCGAGAGCAGGCCCTCCGCGGCCCGAGTGATCGCGCCACCGAGGCCCAGCACGCCAAGGGCAAGCTGACGGCGCGCGAGCGCATCGAGCTGCTGCTCGACCCTGGTTCCTTCAGCGAGGTCGAACAGCTGCGCCGGCACCGCGCCTCCGGCTTCGGCCTGGAGACGAAGAAGCCGTACACCGACGGTGTCATCACCGGCTGGGGCACGGTCGAGGGCCGCACGGTCTTCGTCTACGCCCACGACTTCCGCATCTTCGGCGGCGCGCTGGGCGAGGCCCACGCGACGAAGATCCACAAGATCATGGACATGGCCATCGCGGCCGGTGCCCCGCTGGTCTCCCTGAACGACGGCGCCGGCGCCCGCATCCAGGAGGGCGTCTCCGCCCTCGCCGGCTACGGCGGCATCTTCCAGCGCAACACCCGCGCCAGCGGCGTCATCCCGCAGATCTCCGTCATGCTCGGCCCGTGCGCGGGCGGCGCGGCCTACTCGCCGGCCCTCACGGACTTCGTCTTCATGGTCCGCGAGACCTCGCAGATGTTCATCACCGGCCCGGACGTCGTCAAGGCGGTCACCGGCGAGGAGATCACCCAGAACGGCCTCGGCGGCGCCGACGTCCACGCCGGCACCAGCGGCGTCGCGCACTTCGCGTACGACGACGAGGAGACCTGCATCGCCGAGGTCCGGTACCTCCTGTCGATGCTCCCGCAGAACAACCGCGAGAACCCGCCGACCGTCGCCTCCGAGGACCCGGCGGACCGCCGCTCCGACGTCCTGCTCGACCTGGTCCCGGCCGACGGCAACCGCCCGTACGACATGCACAAGGTCATCGAGGAGCTCGTCGACGACGGCGACTACCTGGAGATCCACGAGCGCTGGGCCCGCAACATCATCTGCGCCCTGGCCCGGCTCGACGGCCAGGTCGTCGGCATCGTCGCCAACCAACCCCAGTCGCTGGCCGGCGTCCTCGACATCGAGGCCTCCGAGAAGGCCGCCCGCTTCGTGCAGATGTGCGACGCGTTCAACATCCCGATCATCACCCTTCTGGACGTGCCCGGCTTCCTCCCGGGCGTCGACCAGGAGCATGGTGGAATCATCCGCCACGGCGCGAAGCTGCTCTACGCGTACTGCAACGCGACCGTGCCCCGGATCTCACTGATCCTGCGCAAGGCCTACGGCGGCGCCTACATCGTCATGGACTCCCAGTCCATCGGCGCCGACCTGACGTACGCCTGGCCCACCAACGAAATCGCGGTCATGGGCGCCGAGGGCGCCGCCAACGTGATCTTCCGCAAGCAGATCGCCGAAGCCGAGGACCCCGAGGCCATGCGCGCCCGCATGGTCAAGGAGTACAAGGCCGAGCTGATGCACCCGTACTACGCGGCCGAGCGCGGACTCGTCGACGACGTCATCGACCCCGCCGACACCCGCCAGGTGCTCATCCGGTCCCTCGCGATGCTCCGCACCAAGCACGCCGACCTGCCGTCCCGCAAGCACGGCAACCCGCCTCAGTAAGAGGAGTCATCCACGTGACAACGCCTGCCAACCTCCTCCGCGTCGAAAAGGGCCACGCCGACCCCGAGGAGCTCGCCGCCATCACGGCCGTGCTGCTCGCCCGCGCGGCCTCCCAGCCCACCGAGGACGCCCCTCACGGCCGTACGCAGGCCGGCTGGCGCCGCCTGGAGCGCGAGCACGGCTTCCGCGCCCCCCACAGCTGGCGCTGATACCCCGCAGCACGGAAGGGCCCCGCACCGACACCGGTGCGGGGCCCTTCCGCGTACCCCGTCCGGCCGCGTCGGCCCCGGCGCCCACGACGAGGGCCCCGCACCGTGTCGGTGCGGGGGGGCCCTTCCGTACGTCGTCCCGCCGGGACTACCGCAGGCGCGCCATGAGGGCGTGCTCGACCAGGGTGATGAGCGCGCTCTTGGCGTCCGCGCGGTGGCGGGCGTCGGTGGTGATGATGGGGGTGTCGGGGCCGATCTGGAGGGCCTCGCGGACCTCCTCCGGCTGGTACGGCTGGTGGCCGTCGAAGCCGTTGAGGGCGATGACGAACGGCAGGCCGCTGTTCTCGAAGTAGTCGACCGCGGGGAAGCAGTCGGCGAGACGGCGGGTGTCGACGAGGACGACGGCGCCGATCGCGCCGCGGACCAGGTCGTCCCACATGAACCAGAAGCGGTCCTGGCCCGGCGTACCGAAGAGGTACAGGATCAGGTCCTGGTCCAGGGTGATGCGGCCGAAGTCCATGGCGACAGTCGTCGTCGTCTTGTCGCCGGTGTGCGTGAGGTCGTCGATGCCCGCGGACGCGGACGTCATGACGGCTTCGGTACGCAGCGGGTTGATCTCCGAGACGGCGCCGACGAACGTGGTCTTGCCCACGCCGAAGCCACCCGCCACCACGATCTTCGCGCTGGTGGTTGAACGGGCCGCGCCGCCGCTAGAGCTTGCGAAGTCCACTGAGCACCCTTTCGAGCAGTGTCACGTCTGGCTGACCGCCGGCGGCCTCGTCGCCGCCCGGCTGGTGGATGGCGACGAGTCCGGCCTCGGCCAGGTCGGCGACGAGGATTCGGGCGACGCCGAGGGGGATGGAGAGAAGAGCCGAGATCTCCGCGACCGACTTGATCTCGAAGCACAGCCGGCAGATCCGCTGGTGCTCGGGCAACTGCCCCTGCAGCCGGGCCGGATCCGCCGTCGTACTGACCAGCGCCTCGATGGCGAGCTGGTAACGCGGCCGGGTCCGGCCGCCGGTCATCGCGTAGGGACGCACGAGCGGGTTGTGCCCGCTCGAACCGCCCGCGGCGGAGGAAGCGCGCGAGGTGCTCGGGGAGCCCGCCGCGGCGGACTGGGGGTGCGGCTGCCGGTAGGGCTGCGACGCGCCCTGTCTGCTCGGGGCGGAGGGAAAGTTGAACCGGTTCTGCGCGGTGTCGCCCAGAGGCGCCTGGTGCGCGTCATAACCGTTGTAAGGGCTCGCGCCCGGTGGTGTTCCCACGTCTCCTCCTCCGACTGCCTCGCGGTCCATGTCCCTTGGAGCCGCGCCACCGCACACTACGGTGCGGTGGCGCGAAACGCACTGTCTGTCTGTTAGTTGAGAAGACTTCCCTGAAGCTCCGCCCGGAGGTCAGGAGTCAGGACGGTGCCCGCGCGGTCCACGAGCAGGGCCATCTCGTAGCCCACGAGACCGATGTCGGCCTCGGGGTGGGCGAGGACGGCCAGCGACGAACCGTCCGAGATCGACATGATGAAGAGGAAGCCGCGCTCCATCTCCACGACGGTCTGGTTGACCGCACCGCCCTCGAAGATGCGGGACGCGCCCGCGGTCAGCGAGGTCAGTCCCGAGGCGACGGCCGCCAGCTGGTCGGCGCGGTCGCGGGGGAACCCCTCGGACATCGCCAGCAGGAGTCCGTCGGCGGAGACCACCACCGTGTGCGACACCCCGGGGGTGTTGTCCACGAAGTTGGTGATCAACCAGTTCAGATTCTGCGCCGCCTGGCTCATGCTCACACTAACGCTCCTGGTTGTAGGTACTGCCCGGGCCGAGGCCCGATCCGTTCGTGTCCGTTCCCGCGCTGCGTCCCTGCTGGACGCCCCGGCGCAGGTTGCTCAACCTGCCCCGTACGTCCTCGGGAGCGCGGGAGACCTGGGGGCCGCCCTGCGGCGTCTGCTCCGCGGTGCCCTCGACCAGGTTGGCCTTGGGGACCCGCCGGGGAAGACCGGACGAAGTGACTCCGCCCGCCTTGGGGTCCTTCAGCTTCCCGGCCCGCTGCCAGCGCTCGTCGTTGGTCGAGCGCCACTCGTCGGAACCGTGTGCTTCGTTCTGCTGCTGTTCCGGCTCCGCGGGCTTCGGCGGCTGCGGCGCCTGACGCGACGCCTGCTGGGTCGGCGGGGCGACGCTGCCGCGGCGCGGCAGACCGGCGTCCGTCAGCGCGTGGCCGGCGTCCGGGGCGGGGCTGGGAGCCGGACCCGGACGGTCGAAGCCTACGCGGTCGGGGGCCTGTTCGGGAGCGTTCGGAGCAGATTCCGATTCCGCTCCGTACTCCTGCCCGTAGCCGCCCTGGTAAGCGTTCTGATTCGGCCATTCTGCCTGGTGAGCCTGGGGATCGAACGCATTGCCGTACTGCTGGTGTTCGGTTCCCGGGGTCTCGTACGAAGCTTCCGCATAGCCCTGCTGCGGGTAGGCCTCGTAACCCTGCTGGGGGTAGGCGTAGCCGTCCTGCTGCGGGTAGCCGGCCGCGTACTCCTGGCCGTACTCCTGCGCCTGCTGCGGCTGGCCGTACTCCTGCGGCTGGTACTGCTCCGCGGGGTACTCCTGCGCCTGCTGCTGCGCGTACTCCTGGCCGTACTCCTGCGCGGGCTGACCGTACTCGTCGGCCTGCTCCGTCTCGTCGCGGAACAGCGGCCGGTCGCCGGTCTGCGTCTGGGCGCCCAGGGCGGCACGACGGCCCTCGCGGTTCAGCGAGCGGTTGACCGGGTCGAGCTGGAGCTCCTCCTCGGCCGGCTGCTCGTAGCGCGAGTCGTCGAAGCCGAGGTCGGCCGCGGTCAGCATCGGCTGCTGCTGCGGAGCGGCCTCGAAGGCGTTCTGCTGCTGCTGCGGAATGATCTGCGAGACGGTGAAGTCGTCCTGGAGCGGCTGCTCGCCGCCACCACCGTGAGTGATCGCGTCCGGCAGCATGACGAGCGAGGTCGTCCCGGCCTGCTCGCCCGAGGGGCGCAGCTGGACCCGGATGCCGTGCCGGTCGGCGAGCCGGCCGACCACGAAGAGGCCCATGCGCTGGGAGACGGCCGCGTCCACGGTCGGCGGGTTGGCCAGCTTGTGGTTGATGTCCGCGAAGTCCTCGGCGGTGAGGCCGATGCCCTTGTCGTGGATCTCGACCATCACGCGGCCGTCGGGAAGACGGGTCGCCGTGACGCGGACCTTGGTCTGCGGGGAGGAGAACGTGGTGGCGTTCTCCAGGAGCTCGGCGAGCAGGTGCACGAGGTCGGTCACGGCCTGGCCGTGGATCTCGGCCTCCGGGACGCCGGCCAGCTCGATGCGCTCGTACTGCTCCACCTCGGAGGAGGCGGCGCGCATGACGTCGACCAGCGGGACCGGCTGGTCCCAGCGGCGGCCCGGCTCCTCACCGGCGAGGACGAGGAGGTTCTCGCCGTTGCGGCGCATACGGGTCGCCAGGTGGTCCAGCTTGAAGAGGTTCTCCAGCTGGTCCGGGTCGGCCTCGTTGTTCTCCAGGTCGGTGATGAGGGTCAGCTGGCCCTCGATCAGCGACTGGTTGCGGCGCGAGAGGTTGGTGAAGATCGCGTTGACGTTGCCCCGGAGCATGGCCTGCTCGGCGGCGAGCCGGACGGCCTCGCGGTGGACCTGGTCGAAGGCGCGGGCGACCTCGCCGATCTCGTCCTGCGTGTCGATCGGGATCGGCTGTACGCGGGTGTCGACGCGGCCGGGCTCGGTGCGGGACAGCTGGTCGACGAGCATCGGCAGGCGCTGCTCGGCGATGCCGAAGGCGGCGGTACGCAGCTGCTGCATCGAGCGGCTCATCTGGCGGGCCATCATCCCGGCGAGGATGAAGGCGGCGAGCAGGGCGACGACGACGATGCCGCCGTTGACCCAGGCGTCCGTCTTGGACTCGTCGGAGATCTTCGCGGCCTCGGCCACGGCCTTGTCGACGAGGGCCTTCTCGACCTCGGTGTAGCCGTCGAACTTGGCGGTGGCGACGGCCATCCAGGTCTCGGCCGTGATGCCCTTGGGCTTCAGGGCCGTCAGACCCTCGGGGTCCTTGGCGCTGCCGATGGCGGACGCCACGCCGGAGTAGACGGAGCCGTCCTTGCCCTTGGGCAGCTCGACGCCGGCGGCCTGCATCTGCTTGGCACCGTCGGCGGCCTTGCCGGCCATGACCTTCTTCAGCAGCTCGACGTCCTCGGGCGCACCGCCGGAGCTGAACTCGCCGAGGGCGATCTGCTCCAGGTAGTTGTACGAGTTGAACGCCACGGACTGCTGGGCGAAGACGGCCTCCTGGCGGCTGGGCCGGACCAGGAGCTGGGTGCCGATGGAGCGCTGGAGGGACTCGGCGCCCTTGGCCAGCTGGATCGCGTAGACGCTGCGGCCGTAGCTGGTGATGTTGCCGGTGCCGAGGCCGAGCTCGTTGGAGAACTCGGTGAGGTAGTGCTGGACGCCGGTGTAGCCGAGCTGGGTGTTCACCGGGTCGAGGGCCCGCGTGTACGCGGCCTTGCGGAGCGCGTCGAGCTTGGGCTCCTCGTCCTTGAACAGGCGCAGGCGGCGCTCCAGGCCCTGGCCCGAGGGCAGGTTCTTGGCGGCCTCGTCGAACTTGGTGCGGGCGGCGTCGGTGGCGGCGTACGCCTGCGTCACCTCGTCGCTCTTGCGGTCCTCGGCGCTCTTCGCGGCGAGCAGCGGAGCGGCGGTCAGGTCCCGCTCGTTGAGCAGGGCGGTGCTGTACTCCGAGGCGGCGCGCACGATGAGCGCCGTCTTCTCGGCGTCCTGCGCCTCCTGCCAGGAGTCGATCGACCCCTTCACCTGGAAGCCGCCCATGACCAGGCCGACCAGCACGGGTATGAGGAGGATCGCGTTCAGCCTGGTCGGCACCCGCCAGTTGCGGGGCGAGAGCTTGCTGGAGCTGCCCGTGGCGGCGGCCGCGGGCGGCGGCGTCACGGGCACGTCCGCGGGCGACATCGCCGCGCGCGACGGCGGGGTGAAGTTGCCCCGCGCCGCCGCCTCCTGCTCCGCGGAGCTTTCCTTGCTGCGCCTCACTCGACCAACAACCTCTCGGCGTCGGCACCTACGTTGTGCCGGTGTTTCGTTCAGGGCCGTACTACTCGGGAGTTCATGAATTGCAGCACGTGAAGGGGGTCCGTTCCAAACACTGGGACAGAGCCTCTTCTCACGGTCCGGAGCGCACATAAAACGGGCATAAAGAGCGAGCCCCGCCAAAAGGCGGGGCTCAGGTGAGCGCAGTGACACCGATCGGATGCGTCGGGTGTCCGGGGCGCCCCAATTCTCTGTCGAAACGTTATGAACGCGAGGACGGTCGTGTCGAAGGACACAGATCGTCCCGGCAGGGGCATATGACGGGCGCCCCGGCCGGTTCCGCTCCGCCGTCCTACTTCAGCCGCGCCATGAGGGCGTGCTCGACGAGCGTGATGAGCGCGCTCTTGGCGTCCGCGCGGTGGCGGGCGTCCGTGGTGATGATGGGGGTGTCCGGGCCGATCTGGAGCGCCTCGCGGACCTCCTCCGGCTGGTACGGCTGGGCGCCGTCGAAGCCGTTGAGCGCGATGACGAACGGAAGGCCGCTGTTCTCGAAGTAGTCGACCGCGGGGAAGCAGTCGGCGAGACGGCGGGTGTCGACCAGGACGACGGCGCCGATCGCGCCGCGGACCAGGTCGTCCCACATGAACCAGAACCGGTCCTGGCCCGGCGTACCGAAGAGGTACAGGATCAGGTCCTGGTCCAGGGTGATGCGGCCGAAGTCCATCGCGACCGTGGTGGTCGTCTTCCCGCCGGTGTGCGTGAGGTCGTCGATGCCCGCGGACGCGGACGTCATGACGGCTTCGGTACGCAGCGGGTTGATCTCCGAGACGGCGCCGACGAACGTGGTCTTGCCCACGCCGAAGCCACCCGCCACCACGATCTTCGCGCTGGTGGTCGACCGGGCCGCACCGCCGCTAGAGCTTCCGAAGTCCACTGAGCACCCTTTCGAGCAGAGTCACGTCCGGCGTGCCGCCGGTCTCTCCGTTGCCCGGCTGGTGGATGGCCACCATGCCGGCCTCCGCCAGGTCGGCGACGAGGATCCTGGCGACGCCGAGCGGCATCGACAGAAGGGCCGACACCTCGGCGACCGACTTGACCTCGCGGCACAGGTGGCAGATCCGCTGGTGCTCGGGCAGCAGCGTGGCGAGGTGTGCCGGGTCGGCCGTGGTGCTGACCAGCGCCTCGATGGCGAGCTGGTAGCGCGGCCGGGTCCGGCCGCCGGTCATCGCGTAAGGACGCACCAGCGGCTGGTCGCCCTCGTGTCCGTACTCGTCGACTGAGGCGCCGTACGGATCGTGAGAGGCGGGGGGCGGGGTCATGAATCCTCCGGGCGTGACAGCAAACTCTCTGCCGTCTGATGGGGCCGGTGGGGGGCCGGGTGGGGCGGCCGAACGGTGAACGGTGACGGGGCGGTACGGAGGGGCGTACCGCCCTGTCGATCAGTCGTTGTGAAGGGCTGTCCGGTGTAGGGAACCGGTTAGTGCAGCAGGCTGCCCTGGAGCTCCGCGCGGAGATCCGGGGTGAGGACGCTGCCGGCCCGGTCGACCAGCAGCGCCATCTCGTAGCCCACGAGGCCGATGTCGCACTCGGGGTGGGCGAGTACGGCAAGCGAGGAACCGTCGGAGACCGACATGAGGAAGAGGAAGCCGCGCTCCATCTCCACCACCGTCTGGGCGACGGGACCGCCCTCGAAGATCCTGGACGCGCCCGCGGTCAGCGAGGTCAGTCCGGATGCGACCGCCGCCAGCTGGTCGGCGCGGTCACGGGGGAATCCTTCGGACATGGCCAGCAGGAGTCCGTCGGCGGAGACCACCACCGTGTGCGACACCCCAGGGGTGTTGTCCACGAAGTTGGTGATCAACCAGTTCAGATTCTGCGCCGCCTGGCTCATCGCGTTCAACTAACGCTCCTGCTGATGGTTCGGACCGAGGTCGAAGCTACCCGTGGTCGAGTTGTTCGCCTGTCGGCCCTGCTGGATGCCGCGGCGCAGATTGGTCAGCCGGCCGCGGACGTCGTCGGGTGCACGCGAGACCTGGGGGCCGGCCGTGTGGGCCTGCTCCTGTGCGGTCCCGGGTACGAGGTTGGCCTTCGGCACGCGCCGGGGAAGACCGGAGGTGGTGACGCCGCCAGCCGCGGGCTTGCGCACCCGCTCGGCCTGGCGCACCAGCTCGTCGTTGGGCGAGGTCCGCCAGGCGGCCCCGCCGTTCTGCCGGCCGCCGTCGGCGGGCGCCGGAGCGGACGGCTGGGGGACGACCGGGGTCTGCGTCGTCTGCGCCGCGTCCGCCTGCTGCTGGGCCTGCTGCTGGGCCTGGTCCTGGTGGAACCAGTTGGTCTCCAGGGTGTCGTACAGCGGGGTACGACCGTCACCCGTACCGGCCGGCGGCAGAGCCTCCGGACGGCGCGGCTGCTGGAGCGCCGGCTGCTGCGGCTGCTGACCGGGCTCGGCCGCCGGACGCGGGGCGCCGAAGTCGCCGCCGTTCCGCTGCCGAGGAGCCGGGGCCTGCGGAGCCTGCGCCTGCTGCTGGGCCTGCGGCACGTAGGGCTGCCGGCCGAACTGCTGCTGCTGGCCGCCCTGGTACGCCTGGGGGGCCTGCGGCTGCGGGGCCTGCTGGGGGCGACCCTGCTGCGGTGCCTGAGGGGCACCGAAGTCGGGCCGCGGGAACTGGCCGGTGGAGCCGGGACCCTGCGGGGCGTCGTAGTCCGGGCGCGGGAACTGGCCCGTCGAGCCGGGACCCTGCGGGGCGCCGAAGTCGGGGCGCGGGAACTGCGCCGTCGACGCCGGGTCCTGCACACCGCCCTGGTACGCCTGCGGGACCTGCGGCTGCTGAGCCTGCGGGGCCTGCTGGGGCGCGCCGAAGTCGGGGCGCGGGAACTGGCCGGTGGAGCCGGGACCCTGCGGAGCCGCGGGACCGCCGAACAGGCCGGCCGCCTCCGGGTCCTCGTGGCCGCGCGGGGCGTCCAGCGGGGACATCTCCTGCTGCGGGCGCCGGACCGGCTGCTGCGCCGGGTCGTTGCCCCAGCTCGCGGCCTGCGGGCGCTGCGCCTGGGGGTTGCCCCCCGGAAGCTCGGCGCGCGGGAAGTCGTAACCGCCGGGCTGGTTGCCCTGCGGAGCCTGGCCCTGCGGGGCGTGCTGCGGCGCACCCGGTCCGGCGTGCTGGCCGCTCTGGCCGGGGCCCTGGTTGCCCTGCCCGCCCTGGTTGCCCCACACGTCCGTACGGGAGGGGATGGCGCTGGCCGCGCCGCCGATGAGACCGCCGCCGGGGCCCGGGCGCAGCGCGTCCGGGTTCTGCGGGAGCTGACCGGTCTGGTCGAGCTGCGCGTTCTGCGGCTGCGGGGTGCGCGACTGCGGGGCGCCCTGCGGGGCACCGTCGCGGGCGGGCAGCGCGGCCCGGGGACCGCTCGTGCCGACCTGTCCGCGCGCGGCACCGGCGCCGACCCGGCCGGCCGCCGAGGTCACCGCCCGCGCC